>JBPEXE010000075.1:0-2638 GCA_052031955.1 Saccharimonadales bacterium (SeqCode) | reverse complement strand
CGTCACCAGATGGGTCTATAAACGTCAGGAGACGCTCCATACGGTGTGGAGCAATCAACACGGCAACAACCCCAGCACCCGCCATCCCGGCGAAGAATACGCCCAAGTGGCGCATGCGTATCCCGGCAACATACAGCATGGTTATGATAATCGCGATGATTGAAAGCATGGTACCTAAGTCGCGCTCCAGAATAACAATGATGAAGGCCAAGACGCCGGTAATGATTGCCACCGGTGTGAGGGTTTCGGATGAATCATCGATTTTATTCTCACGTACACGTTGAGCCAGGAATGCTGCCAAATAAATTAGCAGCGCGAACTTCACTAACTCAGCGGGCTGGAACGAAATTGGCCCTAAGACGAGCCATCGTTTGGCGCCCTTAACATCAGGGTTAATGACGTTCCCGGGCGCTAATAGTAGCACCGTCGTAGAGATGACAGCAATCGCTATCAGCCACTTCTGAGCACGACTCCAAAACCCCAGCGGAACGAAGAACGTAACGCTAAACGCCATCAAGCCAAATAGAATCGAAACAAATTGCTTACTGACGGTAATACCGGTAGAGACTTGCAGGGCCGGCCCGATTGAGAAAAGCACGACAATGCCGACAAGTAGAAGTATCGCTACGGTAAGAATGATGCTGTAGTCTGGATTGTGTTTTCTGGCTTGTATGTTTGTTTTTGAGCGAGTCATGTATTGCTAGACGTGTCCCCCGAGCAGGGCCAGCACGATGCCGACGACACCGGCCACTTGCCCGATTACCCAAAAACGCATGGTGACCTTAGTCTCAGGCCAGCCTATTGCCTCAAAATGATGATGTATCGGTGTAGATAGGAATATCTTTTTGCCTCGGAAACGCTTGGATAGCATTTGAATGATAACGGTGACTGTTTCGAAGACAAAGACGGCACCAATGACCGGCAGAAGTACCAGCGTGCCAGTTAGCATAGCGACAACACCCAGGCCGGTGCCCAACGCGAACGAGCCGACATCACCCATAAAGAAGCGCGCTGGATGGATGTTGAACCATGTGTATGCAAGCAATGCACCGACGACTGTTAAACAGAACCCTGCGATGCCATAGTTGCCCTGCAAGAATGCAATGAAGCCAAACGCGGAATAGGCGTACAGTGCTAACCCACCGGCCAGGCCATCGAGCCCATCAGTCAGATTCACGGCATTTGCGGTTGCGACAACCACCAGTGCAAACAATGGGATGAGGAGCGGGCCAATCACCCACTCTGTACCACCGTTAATAAACGGTATAAGTATCGAGTTGTAGTCCAGTTTGGTGTAGAAATAAATTCCACCCAAGGTCGCGACGGCCAAAATCAAGGCCATCTTTTGACGGGCACCAAGTCCCGCCTTGCGCGCATCACCGCGGCCCATAATTGGGTAGGCGTCATCAATGAGACCTATCAGACCGGCACCGACAAAGGCGGCCAACGGCAGATATGTTTGCTCGCGTGAAAGGTTGAGCGCAACTGTTATTAACGCCACAGCGACAACAGTTATTAGTCCCGCCATGGTTGGAATGTTTCGTTTGTGCTTAGCGGCATGAAGCTTGGCATAGACAGTCGCTTTTTTGCCATCAAGAGTTGACGTGCTCTGCTTCTTCCACCACTCATATTTATAGGCAAAGTAGGTATAAATCGGGGTTAACAACATCGCTACGGCAAAACCCAAGAATGCGAACAGGAATACTCGAGTGATGTCGTTGAGTACTTGGTCTGTTAAGTTGAGTGCTGTGTTCATTTTTATTGGTTATTAGGTGGTAGTTGGTAATAATCGATCATAAAGTTTGAAATGTCTGCAAAGATTGGTGCTGCTGCGACGGTACCGGCGTACCCTGGGATTTGCGGTTCGTCGACTCTAGTCATAATAACATACTCAGGCGCAGTCGTACCCCCGAAACCAACGAAGGAGCCAATCTCGCGATCGTCGCTATATTCTCCGGTTTCCGTCAGTACCTGAGCAGTACCGGTCTTGCCGCCGATTACGTATCCGTCGCGACGTGCAACGTAGCCACCGCCAGCCTGCACGACAGTCTGCATCATGGCTCGAATATCCTTGGATGCCGACTCGCTGATGATGTTTTCGCGGATGATCATTGGCTCAGACACAGATGTTGAGCCATCGGCATTTGTCGTCTCATGTACAAGATACGGCTGGTAATAATCACCGCCATTGACCACGGCTGAAACTGCGCTCACCATTTGGAGCAATGTGACAGTCAGCCCCTGCCCAAAGGTCATGTTGGCATAACGTACATTGTTGCCCTCAGGTGCGTCTGGTGCGTACATCACGCCACCAGCCTCGTTGGCCTGCGCGATGCCGGTTGCCCGCCCAAACCCATACTTATTGTAGAAGTAATCATAAAGCGTATTTTTGGCTTTGTCGTTGATATCGCCATCTCCCATGCGCTCCAGCGCAAAAACTACACCGGTATTTACGCTGTTGGTAATCACTTGTGTCATGGTGCGGTTAATTCCCCCACTACTCCCGGCGTTCTCAATGCGGCGATCATCGACCTGCACAAACCCGGCGTCATAGTATGAGGTACTCGGCGTGACTGCTCCTTCGTTGAGGGCTGCAGACATAGTTAAGACCTTCATGCCCGAACCGGTTTCGTATGGC
>JBPEXE010000074.1:0-6554 GCA_052031955.1 Saccharimonadales bacterium (SeqCode) | reverse complement strand
CGTACGGTCACTGGAAGTCATGCTCTATGAGGATAAAGTTCGCGAGATGATGCGTAACTGGGGCCTGGAGTATGTAAAGCAATTTGACTACAAAATAATCACGAACCAATATCTCAAGATTTATGAAACACTCCTCGCCGACCAAAACTAAACTACGCATTGGCTTGGTGTTCGACGATAGTCTGGATTCAAATGATGGTGTTCAACAGTATGTAAAAACGCTCGGGCGCTGGCTGATACGCGAGGGCCACCACGTGAAGTTTTTGGTCGGCGAAACGCATGACGCTGGAGAACTTCAGCCACATGTATACTCGCTTTCGCGCAACATTAAGGTCTCTGGAAACGAAAATAAGATGTTTCTGCCATTCTTTTCGAAGGGTGCAGATATTGATGCTGTTTTAGAAGCCGAAGAGTTTGATGTGTTGCACGTGATGATGCCAACGAACCCACTCATGGGAAGTCGCGTGATAAAAAGAGCCGGTATGACGCCGGTGGTGGGCACGTTCCACATGGTTGGAGGGACACGATTCATCAATTTTGGGGCTCGCCTGATGCGCATTGCGCAAGCCTCGACCTGGAATCGGATTGATACGTTTCTAAGCGTCTCAACAGCGGCACAGTCTTTTGAGCGCAAATATTTTGGGCGAGACAGCGTGGTCTCGCCAAACATGGTTGACATGGCGACTTTTGCCAGAGGCGAGACACAAGAATTTCTACGAGGAAATAACGGTACTATTATTTTTCTTGGCAGGTTGGTTGAGCGAAAGGGTGCGATTCACTTGCTGGAAGCATTGCGTATTTTGCACCAGCAGGGCGACTTGCAGGGTGTGCGGGTCCATATTTGCGGTGATGGCGAACTGCGCGGTGAGCTTGAGGATTTCGTAAAACGACACCAGCTACATGAAAATATCATGTTTCACGGCTTTATTGCCGAAGAAGAAAAGGGCGACTATCTCGCCAGTGCCGATATTGCCGTATATCCGGCGACTGGTGGCGAAGCCTTTGGTATTGTGCTGATTGAAGCTATGTCGACCGGAAAAAGCGTCGTTCTTGGCGGGGACAACAGTGGTTATCGCACGGTGCTCGGCAAGCGACCTGAGTTGTTATTCGACCCGTATAATCACGACACACTGGCCCATAAGCTCCATCACTTTCTGAATGATGAGAAAGCTCGCCAACACGCCATTAAATGGCAACTGGAAGAAGTCAGGCAGTACGACACCGAAGCGGTTGGTCGAGAAATGGTAAAAATCTATCATGATGCGATACAATCTAAACATACGCCAAGTGAGATGTAAGGAGTTGTTGAGTGACCGTTAATATAAACATCGATAACCGTACCATTGTCCGCGTGCTCATTGTAGTGGTGGCGGTGAGCCTTGGTTTATCATTCTTGGCCGCAACTCGAAGCGTACTTACTCTGATAGTGATTTCAGCGTTCCTGGCAATGGCGCTCAACCCGCCAGTGACCTACCTCAGCTCGAAAATAACCGGTGGTAGTCGTGGCCTCGCAACCGGCATCGCATATCTTACAGTACTCGGTATTATCGGCCTCTTTCTGTGGGCTATGATTCCCCCGCTCATCAACCAATCACGTGAATTTGTTGACGAGATTCCTAACTACATTGATGATCTATCTGAGGGCGAGGGTGCAATTCCTAACTTCGTTCGCGAGAATGAACTTGATGTTGAGCTCCGTCAATTTGTCGACGATTTTGTTCATGATACAGCGCTTGGTGAGAATTCGAGCACGGTATTATCGGGCTTAGGAAAGGCCGGCGCTGCCATCGTAAATGTGTTAACTGTATTGGTTCTGACATTCTTTATGCTGATAGAAGGCCCGGGATGGCTGGAGAAAGTGTGGCAGGCGATGCCTGAAGAGCACCGTGAGCACCGCCAGAAGCTGGGCAGGCGCATGTACAACGTTGTAACCGGCTATGTGAACGGCCAGTTGCTTGTTGCACTGTTGGCGGCACTCACATCGCTGGTTGCTATGCTGATTGCCGGTATCCCACAACCCGTGCCACTTGCCGGACTGGTTGGGCTATTTGGTCTCATTCCGTTGGTTGGTGCCACGCTCGGTGCTGTTACCGTAATCATTGTGGCACTTTTCCAATCTGTGTATGTGGCAGTCGGGATGCTGATATTCTTCTTGGTCTATCAACAGATTGAAAACAATGCCATCCAGCCACTGGTGCAATCGAAGACGCTCGAAATCTCACCACTGTTGGTATTCGTGGCTGTACTGTTTGGTATTAATGCCGGTGGCCTGCTCGGTGCGTTCATCACGATTCCAATCGCTGCTATGATGCGCATATTGTTTATTGATTTTGTGGAACGGCGTCAGGCCGAGAAGAAGAAGGCCAAATCTCCAATCAATAAACTTAAACAGAAGCTGAGCTAAGTCGATTCCACAGTTGGCCATATGGGCCATCTGAGACTTCAATTCCCCTATCCAGCAGTTGCTGACGAATCTCATCAGAGGCGTCATAGTCTTTGTTGGCGCGTGCCGCAGCTCGTTTACTCAGAAGGACTTTGCCCTCATCATCAAGGTCGGGCGTATCGTTGAGCAAGCGCAGGCCAAAGGCCTTCTCGGCAGTCTGTAGCAGCTCGATATATGCTTGCATAGCCGGCTTTGATATACCCTTCTCGGCTTCTGATACCGCTTTAGACAACACTTCGAGTGCGGCGGGAGTGTTGATGTCATCATACAGACTATTCAATAGAGCCGTTTCCAACTCGTGGAATGTTTCAGCCGAGGCCGTGCCGTTGTCAACGGGCTGCCAACGCAACTCGCTCGCCCTTCGCAGCTTATGTAATCGGTTACTGGCCGACGTCATGTTCTCCCATGAAAAATTGGTTTCAGTGCGGTAGTGGCCCTGCAGAATGAGCATACGAAAATCAAGTGGCGTGAAACCGTTCTTTTGGATATCTGAAAGCGTATAAAAGTTACCCTTACTCTTACTCATTTTGGCACCTTCAACCATCATAAATTCAGCGTGCAGCCAGATATCTGCGAATGGCTTACCGGTTGCCGTCTCGGACTGTGCGATTTCGTTGGTGTGATGCACCGGGATATGGTCAACGCCACCGGCATGGATATCGATGGTGTCACCGAGAAATTGACGTGCCATTGCCGAGCACTCAATGTGCCAACCAGGAAACCCGACACCCCAAGGACTATCCCACTCCATGTCACGTTTCTCATTTGTGGGAGAAAACTTCCACAGCGCAAAGTCTTCTGGGTTTCGCTTCTCATCATTCTTATTAATCCGTGCAAAGTCATCATCTGCCTTAACACCGCCGGCAAGTTTGCCGTAGTCGCTTATTGACGCGGTATCAAAATATATACCGTCACTGATTGTATAGGTGTGACCTTTTTCTTCCAGTTCTTTGACCATTGTGATTTGTGATTGAATACAGTCGGTCGCTTTGGGCATCTTGTTTGGCTTTAACATGTTGAGCGCTTGCATGCCTTCAATGAACTGATTCGTGTACTGCTCGGCAATTTCCCACGCTGTTTTGCGTTGCGACTTGGCGGTTTTACTCATCTTGTCTTCTCCGGTGTCGCCATCGCTGACGAGGTGGCCAACATCAGTGATATTGATGACATGCTGAACATCCTTGCCGGCCAATTTGAGAACACGAACTAATGTGTCGTAGAAGATGAAGGTTCGCCAATTTCCAATGTGGGGGTCAAGATAAACTGTTGGGCCGCAGGTATACAGTGTGACACGCTCACGCTCAGTAAGCTCTTCTTTCCTCTTCGTCATTGTGTTAAACAGATTAACGGTCATGTTGTAGCTCCCGTATTGCGTCGCGGACTTGCTGTTTTACTTCGTTAAAATCTCGTCCACGTAATTTAAATCCGGCTGCGTTTGGGTGGCCACCACCATCGAAGCGCTCGGCAAGCGCGGCCGCAATTGGCGCATCGCGGTTTGAGCGAATTTTGGCCAGCAGTTTACCATCCGGGTATGTCTTGTAGGCAATTGCAATTGAGACACCAGTAATGAGACGCATCTCATCTAAGACAAGCACAGCTGGATTGTAACGATCCGAGTACTGTTCGATTTCTTCCCATGTGATTTCAACCGTCGCCAGACCAATCTCGTTGTCCACTTCAATTCGCTGCAAGAGCTCGCCTTTGTAGCGGGCAATATCCTCGTCACGGCGATTCATTTCCATGCGTGCCTCATCAAGCTCTGCCAGACTAATGCCGGCCTCGACAAAATCAGCAATTAACCGAATCGTTTTAGGAGTCGTCGCTTCTGTACTGAGTCCCCTCGTGTCATACAATATTGAGATTGCCATAAAACGCTTGGCCCCTAGTGACAAGTTGTAATCGTTATTGAGAAGGTCATAAATTGCTTCACCGGTAGCGGCGGCCGACGTCGATACGTAATTGAGCGTTTGATAAGGCATTGTGCTGTCAACATCATGGTGGTCGATAACGATGGTTGGCCTAGAGCGTAGAATTGGTAGGTTGTGATCTGAAAATGTTCGCTCTAGGAGCACTTCAGCAGCCGTATCGACAATAATTGTGGCATCAAAATCTTTTGGTAGCTCGTTTACTACTCTGTCCCATCCAACCATGTACCGTAGATGTTTTGGAACATCGACGGCGCAGTACATCACGACCTGCTTGCCGGCAGACTCTAGAATTTCTTCCAAGGCCAGGGAACTCGCGACACTGTCTCCATCGGGATTCTCTCCCTGAATCACCAGAATCGTCTGTGCCTGTTGGATTAATTCAAGAATTTCTCGGGTGTCTTCCATTAGAATGCCTGCCTCCCCTCAAGTGCACGCGATAGCGTTATCTGGTCGGCGTACTCCAAATCTACACCAACAGGTAGTCCGCGGGCGAGTCGACTGATGGTGATGTTCGTATTACCTTCGAGTTGTTTCTGGATATAGAGGGCGGTTGATTCACCTTCAACACTGGCGTTGGTGGCAAGGATTACTTCAGTAACCGCATCCTCCTCAATCCGAGTGAGCAACTCCTTAATCTTGAGTGAATCTGGCGTGACTCCGTCAATCGGCGACAAAACCCCACCAAGCACATGGTACGTGCCACGAAACTTACCCGTCTTTTCAAGTGAGATGACATCAAATGGATCCTCGACGACGGCAACTTGCTGCTTATCGCGCGATGAATCTTCGTACAATGGCGAAACATCTTGGTTCGCGTCAATCAGTGCAAATGTTTTTGGACATGACTTAACCCCGCCGTGGACGTCTTGAAGTGCCCGTGACAGCCGTTGCGACTTATTCTTGTCATTCTTCAATATGAAGTACGCATAGCGTTCAGCCGTGCGTGGTCCGACCCCCGGTAAGAGACTGAGTTCGTCGATTAAGTCTTGTAGCGCTTTCGGTAGTTTAGCCATGCAGCCTTTTCTAGAGTCCGAGATTGCCGAGCTGGCCCATGACGGGTTTCATTTTCTCGGCGGCAACCTGCTGTGATTTATTGATTGCTTCTTTGACAGCTTCTTCAATCCAGCCTTCAAGTTCACCGATATCATCGAGGTCGACTTGTTCGGGATCGATTTCAATCTTCTTAATCTTCTGTTCGCCGTTAATCTTAACGACGACTGCACCGTCACCGGCATCAACTTCAATGATTTCCTTGGAAAGTTCCTTCTGAAGCTTCTTCATTTTCATTACCAATTTAGCTTGGTCTAGCATAGTCCCTGCTCCTGTTTTTACTGGGTATAGTATACGGTATTCGCGACCGCAAATTAAGGTCAGATTAAAGGATTACAACCTTTGAGCTTAAATCGTACACGCGGTACGCGACAGGCCGGCTTTGTCGGTCGCTTCGAATGGTTGTCGAGATGTAGTTATCAAGTGATTGCCGCATACCATCATCAACCGCACCGTCGAGATAGACCACATCATACTTCGCAGCGTAGTTGGTCAGCTGAGCTCCCTCATCAGGGCTGATAACATCAATTTGGTGATTGGCGCGCTCATCATTGAGCAGATAGGACAGGGCATCATGCTCAGATTCACGGGTTACAATCAGAATTCGCTCACGCTGTTCATTTTCGATGGCGTCCTCCATGAGCGCCGGCTCAATCGCAAAAACCTTTCGCGTGTTTGGGCTCAATGCCCACGCTGAGAAGTACCTATCGAGGTGGTACTGACCCGTCACGAGCAAAGCCAAGGCCAATGGGATGAGAGCCATGGTGCGGGCAAACGGGTTGACCGGGAAGATATGATTCCACTGATTTAAGAGCGTGACGATGCCGGTGGCGGCGAGCAAGTAAATGATTGGAGCAACCATAAAGTAGACGCCTTCATTCGAGGTAAAACCGAACAGCAACAACAAGATACCCATACCGTAAATAATGAAACGGGTTCGCAGCCAGCTGAAGTGTTGCTCGTAGTGGTAGAGGCCAAGTGCTGCCATAGTGGCCGTAAAAATATCCAGCATAGCAATTGTGCCTAGGTGGAATTGTGCGTTCGGCTCACTCGTCCAGAGTATGTGCTCGACGGCATTGAGTACATTGTTGATGTAACCAGATAGGCTTGGGAGGCCTTCCGCAAAGCCAAGC
>JBPEXE010000073.1:0-6322 GCA_052031955.1 Saccharimonadales bacterium (SeqCode) | reverse complement strand
ATACCGATACCGTTGTCTCGATTCATGTAGTGCATGTCGCTGACGAGTGGTAGTAGGGCTTCAAGCTCATCGTTCACCTCAGCCTGTTTTGCGATAATGTCGTACATTTCTTCAATCATGTGTTTGGATTCAAGCTTTGGGATGATGTTGGCACGGACATAGTTGCGCAGGTAGGCCTCATCGGCATTGGTACTGTCCTCGTGCCACCGAATCTTGTGTTTCTCGGCATAGTCAATGAGCTGGTGTTTACGAACATTCAGCAGCGGGCGAAGTAACCCACCGCGGTTGGTGATTGAATGCAGACCGGCACCGTTCGTACCCCGCAGAATGTTGATGATTGCAGTTTCAAGCAAGTCATCCTTGTGATGAGCTGTTATAACCGCATTATAATTGTTCTCGACCAGTAATGTATTCAAAAATAGGTAGCGCGCCTCCCGCATAGCGGTTTCAGAAAAGACGTCCTCGCTATACTCCCCTATCACAAGGTGTAAATCATGTTGATTACAATAGTCCTCCACAATCATCATATCTTGGCGAGCTTCTTCTTCCGAGCGCAGATTGTGTTTGTAGTGAGCAACGATAAGCTCGTGCTCGGCTTTGTCGCGCACCAAAAGATCAAGCAGGACCATGGAGTCAACCCCACCGGAGACAGCAACAACATACTTTCCTTTTGGTACTGACACAGAAATAGTCATATCGCTAATAGTATTGCGCATCGCTCCACTGCCGTAAATAAGTCTTTATATCAACTACAGTTTTTGCTATAGTACTCATCTGTAAACACACGTGGCAGCGTAGCTCAGTCGGTTAGAGCGCAGGACTCATAAGCCTGAGGTCGCTGGTTCAAACCCAGCCGCTGCTACCAGATGTTATCCATAAAGAGGCATTCGCCTCTTTTTTGATATCTTCTCTGGGATTAATGACTTCTGAAAGCCGTTACTGCCGTCATTAACGCATCGATGTCATTTGGAATCTGCTCAAATCTGTCAGCGTACCGCTCTATGCCCACGAGTGAAGCATGTCGCTCGGGCAAGCTTTCCCTGCCTAATGCGGCAGCGACCGCATCTTCTGTTTTCGGCCAATCGGCCGTTGCCAAACAAACCTGCGGTATGCCGGCTTCTGCTTCTTCGTATCGCGCGTAGGCGGCATGGAGGGCAGTAGCCGTGTGTGTATCGATTACTTGTCCTGTCTGTTTGTGTGTGGCTCGGATGGCGTCACGCCGGTCGTTTTCGGTTGTGGCGTGGGCTCGGAATCCGTATGTGCCCTGGAGCAATGGTGATTGATGCCTCCGCGTGCCCATGTATGTCGACAGGTTTGCTCCACCCATACCCGGCATCGTTGCGTACTTAATGAAAGCGGCTGTTTTCTCGGGATCGTCTCCAAGCATCCAGAATGCCAGTCGCTCAAAGTTTGACGCTTTTGCAATATCCATTGACGGGCTATCGGTTTCGACTACTCGCTCAGATGGTCGCGGACGATACCGACCGGTCTCTACTGTTTCATGGAGCACATCGTTCTCATTGGTAGCAATTACCAAGTGTCGTATCGGCAAGCCCATTCTCTTTGCCACGAAGCCCGCCAGCACGTTCCCAAAATTACCCGATGGAACGATAAAATCTACCTGATCACCTGGTGACTTGCCTTCTTGCTCTATGGCTTGAAAATAGGATGAGAAATAATACGGTACCTGACCGACAATTCGCCCCCAGTTGATTGAGTTCAGAGCACCGAGGTCCTCGAAGCCAGGTTGTTTGTTCAGCAATTTCACCAAATCTTGGCAATCATCAAAAGTACCATCGACGGTAAGGTTGAGCGCTCGCTCGCCCGTGAGCTTTCCCATTTGACCTTTTTGAACGGCAGTCATATGGGGCGGGCTTAGCATGACAATGTTCATGTGCTGTGTTCCTAAAACCGCATCAATTGCAGCTGAGCCGGTGTCGCCGGATGTAGCGCCGGCGATTGTGAGAAGTGAGTCGTTACGCCCCAACACGCTGTCCATCTGACGAGTTGTAATCTGCAAGCCCAGGTCTTTAAAAGCCCGCGTTGGTCCGTGATACAGCTCGGCCAGATAAATACCCCGAGCGATACGACTAACCGGCACGACATGGCCGCCGCTCCGCTCCGGATCGCGATCAAAAGATGTTGGATGATACGCATCGGTTGCCATGGCGAGTAATTCAGGCTCAGGGATATCGGCAAACCGTCCGATTAATCGTGCGGTGTTTGCTTCATAACTATCCTTCAAGCGAGATACGTCACCAAACTCGTCACTGCTCAAACCCGGCAATTCATCGAGGCGTGGCGTAAAGAGTCCACCCTCAGCCCCAAGGCCCTCAATAATCGCGTGCGAGTACGACCACTCGCCATCATCCACCCGTGTGTTCACTAGATTAACTGACATACACACGTCCTTTTAGTTGAGCTAACTATATCACCTAGTTAAAACGGAAGCCACGAATGGCGTCATCGAGCATCAGCTGCGTGTCGCCGGATGATACGTCGTAGGCCTCAATGAAGTACGTCATGCCGTCACGCTCAAAGTAATACTTTACTGTTTTACCAACACCTTCAAGTGTGAACTGACGGGCATCTGTGCCGTCAATCTTTTTGGCAGCCTCATCAGCCGAGTTACCCTGCAGTGCTGTATCGGCTGTCACAAACTGATCGCGCGTGCCGTTTACGTCACTTGGGTAGGCCTCAATCTTTACATAATCATCAGCGGCCGACTCGACCGGACCACTGCTACCTGTAGTGCGACCAATCGTCAGCTGGGTTGAGCGATAACTATCCTCACCACCATCATGACGAACAATAATCCGATACTCCTCGGGGAGAGCGAGTGTGAATTTTGAGGCTTTTGCACTGTATTCGCCCGGTTTCTGCGGAGCACTTCCGGCCTCGACACTTGATTGACTCGCGTCGGTTGATTCTCCGGCAACTTCAGTCGTGTTCTCTTGAGCAGTTGCTTCACTGCCCTCGCCTGTCATTAGCAACAGCCCGAGTACGATATTGGTGATAACAAGCAGTCCAAAAATAAGCCAAACAACGGTTGTTTTCACAGTGTTCCTTACTGATTATTCAAATGCAACGTCCACTAGCATAACGTTGCTCATGCCTCGATTCAACTGTAGTTTTTACAATAAAAAGAATACCCGGACAGTAAATGGTCCGGGCGTTACTTTTAGGGGGATTGATTTCAGCTCAGCAGAGGGTGGAGGCTAACAGAATGGACATTCGTCGGCATCTTTTTTAGCTTCCATTTTCTCTAGGAGGGCTTTTGCTTCGTCCTCTTGTGAAGAGGTTGAAGCATTATCTTTCTTGGTTTTATTCTTGGCGTCTGACGCTGCCTTCTTAGACTTCTTGTCCTTTACAGCAGTTGAATCGTCGCCGAGTCCAAAGATTGCCATTTGAAATTTTTCCTTTCTTTTTTGTTTTATGCGCTTATTGCAACGTTGTTTAGCATGAGTATTGTATCGTGCTTTTGCTTATTTGTCAAGTACATGTGTCTATACCCTCTCGTAATGCTCCGGTGAATGTTGAGGTGACACCTCGGGAATGATGCGGTTCAGCACAAAACGAGTCAACTTCATGACCACAAAAATCAGGACCGAGCCACCGGCAATCGCCAGCCAGTCACCACCAGAGATAGGTTCAACTTCAAATAACTCAGACAGAGAGTCAATATAGAACAACGGCAGCGTAACAGCAATCGATGAAACAATTGCAACGCTCAACCATGGGTTCGAGAACCATGGAATGTTGTAGTTGGTGCGCAGCACGACCAGTCGAACCAGCTCGTAGATTACGAGACCCATGAAGGCAACCGACACGGCTGCAACCGGGCTGACGTGGGATGCGGCCTCAAACTCAATGAGCAGGAGCGCCGTTGCGATAACACCGTAAATAACCATCTCAATCCAGACCTTCTTGTCGATAATAGCCGCCTGGAAATGATTTGGCTTGTAGCGCATGATGCCCTTCTCGGCAGGGTCAGAGCCGAGTGCAATAGCTGGCAGACCGTCGGTCACGATATTAATAAAGAGTAGTTGTGTTGCCGTCAGGATTGGATCCTGCAAGAAGACAATACCGCCAACCACAATTAATACCTCTGCGATGTTCGCGCCAAGCAAGTAACTCACAAACTTGCGTACATTATCAAAAATGCCACGACCTTCTTCAACCGCATCGATGATAGTTAAGAACTGGTCATCAAGCAAAATAAGATCAGCTGCTTCTTTGGCCGCATCTGTGCCGTTGATACCCATTGCGATACCGATGTCTGCAGCTTTGATGGCAGGTGCGTCATTCACGCCGTCACCTGTCATCGCAACCTGATGGCCATGCTTCTTAAGTGCCTTGACGATACGAATCTTGTGCTCTGGGTTGACGCGCGCATAGACGGAAATTTTCTCGACTTTGTTCTCAAACTCTTCCTGAGTCATCTCGTCGAGCTCGCTACCACTAATGGCATCACCACGGATACCAATCTCAGCTGCCACTGCTTTTGCTGTTTCAACGTAGTCGCCTGTTATCATCAGCACGCGCATGCCAGCTTCGGTTTGAACGCGATGCATGACCTCTTTGACTTCTTCGCGCGGCGGATCCATCATGCCCTGCAAGCCGGCAAACACAAGACCCTTCTCCACGCTCTTGGCGCCACTTGGTTGAGTGCGAGCTTCTCTATACGCAAAAGCCAACACACGCAATGCATCCTTGGCCATAGCAATGTTTGCCGCATGTATTTCTTTTTTGTGCGATGCCGTCAGTTTTTGAATTTTGCCATTAATAAGTATGCGGTCGCAGTGCTCCACCAATATATCCGGCGCACCTTTGGCGGCTACAAAGAAGCTATGTCCATTGCGGTGAACTGTCGACATACGTTTTCGCTCTGATGTAAAAGGAATTTCATCGACGCGCTTCATGTCGGTTGTCAACGCCTCGTGATCAAGCCCGGCTTTCGCGCCACTTACAATCAAGCAACCCTCGGTCGGGTCGCCAATCACCGCACCATCACGCAGCTCGGAGTTATTACATAGTACGCCAACCTTAAGAAGTGTTTCGAGGTCTTTTGTGTCCTTGACAGCCTTATCGCCCAGCGAAAACTCGCCTTCGGTTTCATAACCGCTGCCCGTAACGCCATATGTTTTGCCGTTGGTGTACAGTGATCGAACTGTCATTTCACCCTTGGTCAACGTACCGGTCTTGTCGGAACAAATCACATCGGTTGAGCCAAGTGCCTCAACCGCTGACAGCTTGCGCACCAAGGCATCCTTGGCAGCCATACGACGTGCACCAAGCGCCAGCGAGATGCGCACCACAAATGATAGCCCTTCGGGGATTGCCGCCACAGCCAGCGCAACCGCAACCGTGAAGGCAAAAATCAGACGGTCAAAGACCGGATCATTGGCGATCTCAGCATCAATGAAGAAGATAATAATAAAGACAAATACACATATAAGAAGTACCAGCACGCCAAGCTTACGACCAAGGTCGTCAAGCTTCTTCTGCATCGGAGTCAGCTCTTCTTCGACATCTGTTACCATGGTGGCAATCTTGCCAATTTCGGTATGCTGGCCTGTTCCCGTGATGACTGCCAGACCGGTACCTGTTGTTACAATCGTGCCCGAGAACAGCATGTTTTTCTGATCGCCAAGACTCGAGGCGGCGGTCAATGTATTGGTATTCTTTGATACCGGCACAGACTCGCCGGTAAGTGAGGCTTCGTTTACCTGCATGGCCTTCACTTCAATCAATCGCATATCGGCAGGAACCTTCTGCCCTTCTTCAAGCACAACAATGTCACCAGGTACCAGCTCGTTTGCAGGAACTTCAACGATCTTGCCGTCACGTCGCACCTTGGCAGAATGGCCCACCAGTTTACGAAGTGCCTCAACTGTCTTCTCGGCCTTGAACTCATTAAAGAAGCCAATTACCGCGATGGCGATAACAATTGCAAAAATCAGAATCGATTCGGTCGGGCCGTGATCCTCACTGGTGCCTGATATCCCCGAATACAGTTCGTCGCAGAAATCCTTTGACGGGACTTGAGTGTATGGCTCGCCAATACAGGCACGCAAATCTGCAACTTCCTCCGAGCTCAAGCCAAGCTCGGTCAACGGAACGTCGCAACCCTCCGGCAACCCTTCTTCAGTGGGGATTGACTCAGTACAGACGTCATAAAACCCTTCAGCTGTAGATTCGTATTCACCGGAAATATTGCTCAGACGTGCTTCGCCCTCAGCCGTTACACCGCCCGTTCCTAAGAAGCTCACACCCAAAGATACGAACGCCGCTATTATAAGTACAATGACCAACACGTCTT
>JBPEXE010000072.1:0-1525 GCA_052031955.1 Saccharimonadales bacterium (SeqCode) | reverse complement strand
GCCATAGGCATTGATTCCCATAAGGTGTGCTTCCATCAGCACGGTGCCGGTTCCACAAAATGGGTCTAGCAGGTTGTTGCCCGGTTGAGTATTGGCAAGATTGATGAGCGTCTGGGCTAATTTTGGTGGTAGCATGCCGACCAAAGTGTCGCGCACCGGCTTTTCACGATCACGTTTGGCGTAGGCATCAATATCTTGCACATCAATTGTGCGCCCCAAGTGTGTTTGATTGCCATCAACTATAACATTGAGCTCGATGCCATTATCTTTTATCAGCTTGTTATTCAAGATTTGTGCTGCATTGAGCTCGGGCTGGCGGTTGGGCACGAGCCGAACCGATAGACCCTTGGACCGAAGCTTCTTTTTGAGAAATAGGGCGGCGCGATTGATGCGATTTGGGGAAACGCGGTTGCCATACACACTGATACCGAGCTGTAGTTTGCCCTGACGATGGCTACGCTGTTTAATGATGTAGGGCATGGCGCTTTCAATTGCCTGTTCAAGGTTGTATGACGTTAGGGTTTCAATGTGCTCGGTAACTTTTACCACCGAGCCGAGTCGGGCAAAATCGACCTCGCAATTAACGAAACATGCGAAGTGATTAATAGGCGTCACTGAAGCGGGTCCGTAGAGCGATTCCAGCTCCGCTAGACCAAGTTGATGCTGTCTGCCAAGGATTGCGATGTAATTCATATGCTTATGTTTATTGTACATAAGTTTGAAAATGGGTGCATATACATCTTAAAACCCATATAATGCATGTAATGTCCAAGAAGCAGCGTATAAACGCGAAGAAACAACTCATTATTCTTGTTGTGCTTGCCGGTGTCGGCTTTGCACTGTTGCTTATCTACCAGCGCGAAATCATCGAAGAAACGTGGCAAACCTTGTTAGATGCCGACTTGCGCTACGTTGCACTCCTCCCACTCATTCAAGTGGTGAACTACTACTTTATAGGCACCTACTACCGTAAAATGTTTGCCGTTTTTGGCGCTCAGGTTAAGGTCACAACCTCATGGGGAGTAGTGGCTGCAATGAACTTTGTGAACCAAGTTTTGCCGAGTGGCGGCTTATCAGGTGTCACATATTTAGCGTATGGTTTTCGGAATGTGCTTGAGACCGGCAAGACCACGCTGGTACAGATTGGGCGCTACATGTTTGCTTTTGGTTCATACGCATTTTTGGCCCCGTTTGCCATTTTCTTGGTTGTTCAGGGCGGTCGCTCAGAGGATCTGAACAAACTTCTCGAAACTGCGATCGACAGCTGGGCCGTGCTGGCTGTGGTGATGATTTTCTTAGCCTTGATGGGTTTGGTCGTCGGCTCATTCTTCAATGAGCGAATTGCACACTCATTTGGTCGTTTCGTCCTGCGTGTTCTGAACTGGTGCAATCGAAAAGTATTGCGCCGCACGAACACCATTGAGCTGAATTTCTTTAAGCAACTAAACCGAGAATTCCACCAGGGCACACGTGAGATTAAGAAGGTCGGCTGGCGAGCACTCAAGCCATCGGTCTTTATGCTCTT
>JBPEXE010000071.1:0-4560 GCA_052031955.1 Saccharimonadales bacterium (SeqCode) | reverse complement strand
AACCAGCAGGAAGCGACAAATTCATCAACGAATCAATCGTCTTCGGAGTTGGCTCTGAGATATCGATCAAACGCTTGTGAACACGCATTTCGAAGGCTTCTCCACCCTTCTTGTACACGTGTGGGCTCTTGATAACCGTGTAGGTTGAGCGACGTGTTGGCAATGGGATTGGGCCGCTAATCTTAGCGCCGGTACGTAGGGCTGTATCGATAATCTGCTTTGCAGACTGGTCGATTACCTTGTGGTCGTAGGCCTTGAGGCGAATACGAATACGTTGCTTGCCCGGAACCGCTGCTGCTGCGTCCTTGCTATCTGATTTTGTGTCAGCCATAAAATATATCCTTTCTTATGACAGGTGCAGTAACATCTCTTGGGCGGTGGCCATCGAGTGGCATCGACCAGCCGAGCGACTTTTAGTCTGCACGATTTATAGTGGTCAAATCATAACACTTATTGTGGGTCTTGTAAATCGTCAACCTGTGCGGGCATTGGGTACGTGAACCGCGGCACAATGCCGGCTGCTTCGAGGTCATCAAAGCCACGCGGGAGTTCTACTAACGGCCGCTCTTCAAACATTAAGGGATAGTGCTCTTCCCGAAGGACTTCGTGCCAGTTGACCCTGAACTGCGCCTCGTCATCCATCTGAACTGCTTGACCGAGAAAGGCCGTGAATAGCGCATTGAGTTGAGCGAGGTTACCTTCAGTTGCCTGCGCCATTAACTCTGCCTCGAATTCCGCCGCCAGGGAATCCGGTACAAATTGGTAGTCAATAAAATATAAGCCATCTGACGGATCTTTGGCGTGTGTGGTCAGAATAATCCCCAATTTGCCGAGTCGCTTGAATCGCTCGGGGCTAATATCTTCAACAATGCCACGAAAGCTTTCGGGTATGGATGTATTTCTGCCGGTCTCTGGTCGCTCACCTGATGTGTCTGACATGAGCCTAATCTACCACTGTTAAACAATTATCCAAAGCGTTACCATGAAGGGAAATGTTCAAGATGCTTAGATTGGTCTGAAACTGAACTAGAAATCGGCAAATTCGCCCAAATGAAAAGACCCGCGAGATGCGGGTCTTTTCAGGTCTTGGAGTCGAACCGTGATTACTTAGTAATCTTAGTCACAACACCAGCACCAACGGTGCGGCCCCCTTCGCGGATAGCGAATCGGAGACCATCTTCCATAGCGATTGGCTGAAGTAGCTTTACCTTGAAGGTAACAGTGTCACCTGGCATAACCATTTCTTTGTCAGCTGGAAGTTCAACTTCGCCGGTTACGTCAGTTGTACGGAAGTAGAACTGAGGCTTGTAACCCTTGAAGAAAGGAGTGTGACGACCACCTTCATCCTTAGTGAGGATGTAGACTTCTGCGTCAAACTCTGTGTGAGGAGTGATTGTGCCTGGCTTTGCCAAAACTTGGCCACGCTCAATGTCATCACGCTCGATACCGCGGAGCAGGATACCAACGTTGTCGCCAGCCTGACCTTGGTCGAGGTTCTTCTTAAACATTTCAACACCGGTAACGGTTGATTTCTGGGTATCGCGGATACCAACGATTTCAACTTCTTCGTTTACCTTTACAACACCTTGCTCAATACGGCCGGTAGCAACAGTACCACGACCCTTGATTGAGAAGACGTCTTCGATAGCCATCATGAAGTCTTTGTCGAGGTCACGCTTTGGCTCTTCGATGTACTCATCAAGAGCTTTAACGAGTTCCATAACGTTATCCATTTCACCTTCGTCACCTTCGAGAGCCTTAAGAGCAGAGCCCTTAACAACTGGAGCGTTGTCGCCGTCGAAGTCGTGCTTTGAAAGAAGTTCACGAACTTCCATCTCAACGAGTTCTACGAGGTCAGCATCAGCCATGTCCATCTTGTTGAGGAACACAACGATGCGAGGTACGCCAACTTGCTTGGCAAGTAGAACGTGCTCACGAGTCTGAGGCATAGGGCCGTCAGCTGCTGATACAACAAGTACAGCACCATCAACCTGGGCAGCACCGGTAATCATGTTCTTAACATAGTCAGCGTGGCCTGGCATGTCGACGTGTGCGTAGTGTCGATTTTCTGATTCATATTCCTGGTGAGATGTAGCGATGGTGATACCACGCTCACGCTCTTCAGGTGCGTTGTCAATTTCTGCGTAGTCAACGAATTTGTTGACGTCGCTAGGTAGCCGCTTTGCAAGGGTTGCAGTAATAGCAGCTGTTAGCGTTGTCTTACCATGGTCAACGTGACCCATAGTACCAACGTTTACATGTGGTTTACTTCTATCGAAGTCTGCCATGAGTTTGTACTCCTATTATTGTTAATTATTGTTTGTCGCGATCCATATTGCATAACAAAGCAAACCCCTCACGCGAGTTACCGATTAATTATAGGGAACTAACAGATGAATGTAAACCCCCTAAGCGAGGCTTTTTGAACTAATTGAGGCCTTGCCAGAACTCCGCACGGAAGGCCGCCAACAGAGGATGACGAACTATATCGGTGTGCTCCTTTGAGGGTGTCGCATCTCGAGCGATAGCGCTGATGGTGTCGCGCAGATGCTGCACGACCTCAATGGGATGTGGTTGGCCTTTCGGCGTGAAATGGTGGTTAAATTTATCGGCAAAGTTATGCAGGACCACGCGCGCAGCTTCGCTCAGAGCTTCATCGCCACTGCCCATGTACGGGCGCATTTGCGCCGCCACGTGCTCGATATAGCCAAGCAGATCAGCCGTCGCAAAGTGAACAGCTGAGCCCTCCGGCATAGCCGTGTAATTTGTTGTCAGAATATCGTAATAAAAGGCGTCGCAGGCTTCTTGATTACTCAAATCCTCGTAGTTCGTAGTAGCCATCAGTCCATATTTGAGCATATAGCGTGGTACGTCCTGGAAGTGATCGCTCAGATCGGCCGGCGTCTGAATGATTGTATCGCCAACAGTGTTGCGAAACGCCATGTACTGCGCTGAGAAGCGAATCTCGAAGCCGGCGAAATCTCGATGGCTTACCCGCATGACTTGGGCTTCATTTTCGGTCACTGGGTGCATCACCGTTATGCTGTACTCATCGGCCGCAACCGGATATACCTCTATCTCTTCAAACGTAACGTGGTCAATGACCCCACCGGGGCCAATCATATCGGCCGGTCCGGCATAGAGCGTGACCAGTTCATCCATATTACCGATATCAACGGCATGCCAAATAAAATTGTCAATTGCTTGGCGACGTTCTGCAGGGTGAGATTCCCCGTCGGCCAGCACCCGCATCATCCCATCGTGAGCCGACCGAAAGCGATGCTCAGCTTCAAGCTGAATCAGATGATCTGGTCTGGCTTCGCTTTCCGGGTCACTCACGTGTGGGGTCCTCCCCACCCTATTAGTACTTAGGCGTTCTTGGCGATGACGGCTTCGGCAACGTTTGGTGGAACGTCAGCGTAGTGGTCGAGCTCCATGGTTGAGCTGGCACGACCCTTGGTCATCGATCGAAGATCAGTTGTGTAACCGAACATTTCAGCAAGAGGCACATAAGCGGTAATCACCTTGGCGTTTGAACGATCTTCCATGGTGTCGACACGGCCACGCTTTGAGTTCAAGTCACCGATGACATCACCCATGTATTCTTCAGGAGTAACAACTTCTACCTTCATGATTGGCTCAAGCAGAACCGGGCCGGCTTTCTTAAAGCCGTCCTGGAATGACATGCTGGCAGCAACCTTAAAGGCAACTTCAGAGGAGTCGACATCGTGGTATGAACCATCGTAGAGTTCGGCAATCATGTCAACGACCGGGTAACCGGCAATCACACCGTTGGCCATCGCTTCTTCGATACCGGCTTGTACAGGCTTGATATATTCCTTAGGAACAACACCACCCTTGATAGAGTCGATGAATTCAAAACCCTTACCGGCTTCGTTTGGTGACAGGCGGAGCCAGACGTGACCGTACTGACCACGACCACCAGACTGCTTGATGAATTTACCTTCAGATTCAACACCTTCTTTGCGGATTGTTTCACGGTAGGCAACTTGTGGCTGACCAATCGTCGCTTCAACGTTAAACTCACGCTTCATGCGATCAACCAGGATTTCAAGGTGAAGCTCACCCATACCTGAGATGATAGTTTGACCGGTTTCGTCATCAACCTTCACGCGGAACGTTGGGTCTTCTTCAGCTAGACGCTGCAAAGCGGTCGACATCTTCTCTTGGTCGGACTTGGTATTTGGCTCAATTGCGATGCTCACAGGTGGCTCTGGGAATGTAATCGACTCAAGAATGATTGAGTTGTTTGGATCGCACAGTGTGTTACCGGTTGTTGTAGCCTTGAGGCCAACAATGGCGGCAATTTCACCAGCGCCGATTTCATCAACTTCTTCTCGGTCGTTGGCGTGCATACGTAGGATACGACCAACCCGCTCCTTCTCACCGGTTGATGAGTTGAGAACATATGAACCGCTCTTCAATGTACCAGAGTACATACGAATGAAAGCCAGCTTACCAACAAATGGGTCGGTCGCAATCTTAAAGGCCAAGGCAGCCATTGGTTCATCGTCAGATGGCTTGCGCTCGAGTTCGTCG
>JBPEXE010000070.1:0-6045 GCA_052031955.1 Saccharimonadales bacterium (SeqCode) | reverse complement strand
TTCGGCGTCTTGAGCACTCAAGAAGTTGCCGGTAGCACTGATGTGCTCTTTGTGGTTGACCTCACCTATAGCATGAATGCCCGTGATGCAACCTACGAAGGACGTCAACTATCACGACTTGACCATGTGCAAGAGCATATCCAGGACATCAGTCAGACCCTGGTTGGCTCACGAGTGGCTATTCTGGCGATTGATAACTCAACGACTCTCTACCTGCCAATGACCACCAGCGAGCGTGATGTCCGTATTGCTGCGGAAACACTGTTCACCAAAAGTGCATCACAATCTGTAGTTCCACCAAGTATGACCGCCGGTATTGATGAAGCCCGCTCGTACCTCGAACGCCAACGCGAGGTTGACGATACGCGTCGACAAATCGTGGTCTTCATGACCGATGGCGAAGTTAACTCCACAGAAGACGACAACGACTCGGTTGCGAACGCATTTTCTAATCTGGCCAAGGATACGCAGGGCAGCCTGGTTATCGGTTACGGCAATACCACCGGTACGACCATCCCAACCTTACGATATGACTCCATCGAACTCGAAGTCGTTGATAGCGGCTTTAAGGTTTACGACCCGGAAGGCAAGGGCGATGCAATCACCAAGCGTAATGATGAACTGCTTGACCGCATTGGCGAGCTTGCCAATGTCGAATATGTTGCCGCCAACGACTCGCCTGACATCAGCGTTTTGGCCGAAAGTCTCCGCACCTCAGCGGGCGCGCAACGACTCAATAACGGCACCACCCGAGCGCTCAACCAAAATGTTTTGCATGTGCCATACGCACTCGGCGCGCTCGTGCTTGTTTCCGCTCTCGAGATTTGGCGCGTGCCTGCTCTCCGTAACGTATTGGCGAAACCATGGAGGCGTGATTCATGAAACGGCTGATTATTATCTTTGGTATCGTCATTCTGAGTATTGTGTCGAGTCATTGGCTATTTGGCTATATGGGGTCGAAAATGTTTGATTTTGGTGGCTACACACCGGCCAAGCTGGCCTGGACGGCATCCGGAATTGCACCCTTCTCCAACGATGATGCAATCGCCTACAACATTGGCAACACTGAGTACATGAACCAAAACTTCGAGGCTGCCATCGACAAATACTCACAGGTTATCGACAGCCAAGACCTTAGCCTTGTTTGCCCGGCTTTGTACAACTGGGCACAGTCGTTGGTCCAACTCGGTGACGGCAGTCAATCTGAAAGCGACTATCAGCAAGCAATTGCGCGTTACTCAAAGGCATTGTCACTGGTTTCGCGCCAGGCCTGCGTCAACACGGAAGAATTCCAACAGCCCTTCAACAATCTGGCTGCAGTCATTGAAGAGCGTCTCAAATCAGCTCAAGAAGCGGCCCAAACACCAGAGCAGCAAGAGCAAGAAGAGCAGGAACAAGAACAACAGGAACGTAAAGTTGACGAGGAGCTCGAGGAAGAAATCGAGAATATCGATGAGGAAGTTCAGCAGCTACAACGGAGCGATAACGATGATCGCTACGATGAAACTAGAGATAACGATAACTATGATGTAATCTGGTAATAAGGAAAGGGTGGCGACAAAGTCATGGGGCAAAGATACTTCAAATCTCGCGAGGAAGCTGGTCAGCTGGCCTTAACGTCATTTTCGCAGTATATCGGCAAGCCCACCGCCATCTTAGCCCTCAACACCGATTCACTCATTATTGGCGCTCAGCTCTCGCAGTACCTACAGAGCCCCCTGCAACTGTACTTGAGCAATGACATCGAAGTACCCGGCGGCCTTAAAATCGGCGGCGTGAACGCTGAAGGTGGCTTTAGCTACAACTCAACCATGGCCGAAAGTGAAACCGATTATATTTACCAAGAGTTCCATGGCTACATCGAGGAAGCGAAGCGCACCAATCTCTCACAAATAAACCGCGAGCTCGGCGATAAAACTGTGCTGCGCCGGGATTTAATTCGTGGCCGTCACATTATTTTCGTGGCTGATGCGCTCGAAAGCACGGTGATGCTTGATAGTGCGCTGGAATACGTGAAATCAACCGCCTATGAGTCAATCGCTATCTGTAGCCCAATAGTAACCAATTCGGTAGTGTCACCACTTAAACAGCGTTGCGACTATGTCTACTACTCATCGACTGTCGACTTTTTTTACGGCAAAGACCATTATTTTGAAGATAATAAAGTATTTGAAAGGGACGAGGGAATCTCCCTCGTCCATAGTTATCTTCGATTGTGGCCAGCTACGGCCTAGACCTTAGTCTTCTTTCTTTTCTTCTGCTTCGTCAGCTTTGTCTTCAGCTGGGGCTTCTTCGGCAACTTCTTCAGCAGGAGCCTCGTCTTTAGCCTCTTCTGCAGGCGCTTCTTCAGCGGTATCAGCTGGAGCTTCTTCCGCTACTTCTTCAGCAGGTTGGTTCTTGCGGAGTTTCTCAGGTGAGCGAATCGCGCGTGACTGAGCACGGTCAATCTCAACCCAAGCCGGTAGCTTCACCTTTTCACGATCAAGTAGCTTGGCTACTGAGTTAGATGGGCGTGCGCCATTGCTCAGATAAAATTCAATCTTCTCAGTATCAAGGTTTGCAACTTTAGAGTGCGGATCAAAGTTACCGACAGCGGCAACAACACGACCACTCTTTGGAGACAGGCGAGATTCTTGAACAATCACGCGGAATTGGGCGTGTCCTTTTCGGCCTGTTCGCTGCATACGTATAGCTAGCATTCGATGTAAAACTCCGGTTAATTAGATTTCTTTCGAGTTCAGATTGCTATTCTACAGATAAATAACAGATGAGTCAAGCAGTTCTTTATCTGTTGGGCAAAAAACTACTTCTTTGCGTCGTACATTTGCAAGGCCTGCTCGGCTGCAGCCTGCTGAGCAGCCTGTTTTGAGTGGCCGGTTCCCTGCCCGCGCAGTTCGTTATTGATGAATACGCCGATGGTAAACATCTTGTCGTGATCAGGACCATCTTCGCCCATCACCTTGTAGCTCGGTGTTTCTCCATCGACGCCTTGGGCGGTCTCTTGCAACCGAGATTTTGGATCCATCCACGAACCGGTTCGTAGAATTTCGTCGAGCGTTGAGAGAATGTGCGATGTGATGAAGTTTTTAGCAGTTTCATAGCCCTGGTCGAGATACATCGCACCAACAACGGATTCAAAGGTGTTGGCTAAAATTTGCTCTCTCGCACGATCGCTACCCTGTTTTTCACCACGGCTGAGGCGTAAAAATTCATCAAAATTGAGCTTCGCGCCGGCCGCACCGATAGACTCGGTACGCACCAAAGCAGAGCGCCAGTTCGTTAGAATACCTTCGGGTTCTGAATAATTGCCGTATAGATACTCTGTTACAACCAGCTCAAGCACTGCGTCGCCCAAGAATTCTAGACGCTCGTTGTGCTCACTAGAGCTTTTCTTATGTTCGTTCAGATACGAGCGGTGCGTAAACGCTGTGATTAATAGCTCAATATCATTAAATTCGACACCAAGTGTGTCTCGGGCATATCCCGCATAGTCTTTTTGACTCATGTTTTCCTTTTCTGTACTCGAGAGGTTGAATCATGAATCGATTCTTCAATTCATCATGCGAGCTTCTCGATTTTTAATTAGTACTTGTGAAGTATAGCAGTTTTGCATGACAACAGCACTGTAAAACCCAACCGTAGCGACTAGATTTGCTTCTTTTTCGCGTGTGCCGCGCTATCTTCACGAATTCGTTTAAGTGCGAGTAAGATGAGCTTGCCAATATCTTCATATTCAATCTTGTCGAGTGCGTCTGACGACTCGAACCAGCGGATGCCATTCATCCAATCCTCTTTGACCAGAGCATCCGTATCGCCAAGCGCGCGCACCAAGTAAATCTGAGTCGTCATAAGCACCAGGCTATTTTGGCGGCGGTACCGAAAGTTTATCTTGCCGAGCCATGATTCAACCCGTACGTCCGTCAGTCCGGTTTCTTCACCAATCTCTCGAGCTGCAGTATCTTCTGCTTTCTCGCCGTCTTCGATGTGACCCTTCGGAATTGTCCAGCGGTTTTTGGCATCCTGAATGAGCAAGATTTCGAGTTTCCCCTTCTTACTCTTGCGATAGACGACGCCACCCGCCGTTGGCTCCCGTACCACCTCTTGAATTGATGGGCGCCGTTTGACGTATTTTTTGATTCCCTTGATGGGCTTTGGTCGTTTCATTACGGCCCTTTACTAGCTAGTGCTATTTTTTCTTTGAATCCTGAGCTTTAGCTGAACTCTTTTTGTCAGCCTTGCCTTCCATGCTGCGGAAAGCTGTACCCAGCACACCATTAACGAATTTTGATGAGTTATCGCCACCGAATGATTTTGCTAACTCAACAGCTTCATTAATCACAACTTTAGGCGGAACATCCTTAGCGTTTTGCAGTTCCCACATAGACATTCGTAAGATATTGCGATCGATACGGGCAATCTGCTCAATTGGCCACTCCGGTGCGATTGGCTGAATCGCCGCATCGAGTTCTTCTTGAGCTTTGTGCGCCCCCATCACGAGGTTCTTGATGAAATCCTTGTCTTCAATCGTCTCTGAGTACCGACCGACGTTTCTATCGAGAATTTCTTCGATAGAGACGTCAGGATCTTTGCTCTCTTTACGAAAGTCAAACTCATACAGGGTTTGCAGTACCACTATGCGACCGAGATGACGATTTGATGCCATATGCGATGTTAACGTGTTTCTTGTTAAAAATATTGAAGACTATTCGGTAGTCTTTTTGCTGCCGCTCTCGCGACGGGTTGTGTAGGCACGAACAGGTGATTTTGCATTCACCGCGCGCGCTAACTTAAGACGGAGGTGACTCCGACGCAAACCTTGCTTTCGCTTGCTTGTCTGTTTCTTTGGCTGTGCCACGTAAACAAACTCCTTGTTCCACTTATAGTTATGATTACCCGCATTATAGCGTAATCACCCCTATAGTTCAAATGATTGTATCTTGACTTTTTAAAGCATTAGTAGTATAATATTTTCTGTTCTAATGAATGGAGCTACTATGGCTTATACAGAATCGAACTCGTTGAGTCGCATGTCTCGTCAATTTGGCGAGTTGCGGACAATGGACGCAATCCCAGATCATGACCCAATTGCCGAAGCGGCGCATCGCCGCCGTGGCGCCCTCGTGGTACTAACAGGGGCGCTGGCTGTTGCTTCACTAGCTGTTGCGGCAGAACGAACCGGCTTATTTGAGGATCCGGCCGTGCTTTCTGGCGGCACCGAGCAAGTCGGCGACCCAATCGTATCAGGCGAATCTCGTGCTGAATTGAGTGAAGCTCCGGAATTTTCTCGAATTACCACCGATGGCCTGGTTGTCATGCAGGATGGTACAACTTTTGTACCGGCTGAAGCAGTCGATTCATACCTCGAACACGAGGACTAACCTCTGACGGTTTACTGACCAACAACCCCTGTTTGCGGCAGGGGTTGTTTTATTTTACGACGAAGTTTACCAGCTTATTTGGCACGTAAATCTGTTTGACTATCTTTTTATCGGCTACAAACTTTTGAACGTTAGAATCTTCGGTTGCAAGTTTCATGATTTCTTCTTCATCGGTTCCAGCCACCACATCAAGATTGGCGCGGACCTTACCGTTCACCTGAACCACAATCGTCAAGACATCTTCTTGAACAAGCGCATCATCCCAGGTTGGCCAGCCATCAATGTGAACCGATTCATCATGACCAAGCTCGTGCCAGAGCTCTTCAGCGATATGTGGCGCAAAAGGGCCGAGTAGTTGTACGAGTTGTGACAGTGCCGTCTTCCATTCATTGACGGCTGAGGCCATCGGTAGCTCAATTTTCAGTTTATTTAACGTGTTGACGAGCTCCATGCATGCTGCGATGGCGGTATTAAAGCGGTGTTTCTCAAGGTCCTCGGTCACCTTCTTGATGGTCTTGTGGACTGCGGAGGCGAGCAGAGTGGCCTTTTCAGGGTCTGCGGGTGTATCTGACTGTTCAGATTCTAAAAGCTCATAGACCAATGTCCAGACACGCTGCAGGAAACGGTAGGTGCCGGGTACGCCATTCGGGTTCCATTGGACGTCTTG
>JBPEXE010000007.1:0-2910 GCA_052031955.1 Saccharimonadales bacterium (SeqCode) | reverse complement strand
CGCCGGCCCATCACATCCCTGTAATGCTCGAATATCTCGAGACAGGCACCGAGATGGTGATTGGCGTTCGGAACTTGAAAGTGATGCACGAAACGTTCGTTCGCAAGATGAGCTCGATGCTCAGTAACGCGATTATTCAATTCATGGCAGCACCCGGCATTAAGGACACGCAATGTGGTTTTAAGGGTTTCAGCTCAGAGGCAGCCGAGCGTATTTTTAGTCAGCAACTGATTTACGGCTGGGGCTTCGATTTTGAGGTTATTGCCATGGCGCGCAAGTTTAAGTACAAGATTGATACACTCAAGATAGATGACTGGGAAGATCCTAAGGCCGGTGCTGGGTTGGTGGGAGATTCCCAGCTCGGAGCGATGATAAAAACATTACGAGAACTAATTCATGTGAGGGTGAATGTATGGCGAAATCGATACAAATAAGCGAGAAGTTAACAGAGTATTTACCGGTTGCCATTATCATTATGGTTGCTGCTGCGGTATTAACGGTAAACATATCACATTGGAGCTTTTGGTTTGATGAAAGCTTTACGTCTGCGCTTATCAAGTATGACTATTCCGAGATAGCATCGCGGACCGCAAATGACGTGCATCCACCTCTGTACTATTACATGCTGAAGTTTTGGTCAGGCATGTTTGGTGCGACTGACGCTGCTCTGCGCGCTATGAGCGCAGTATTTATGCTGATTGGGGGATTCGGTGTTTACGAGCTCGTAAAGCGCATGGCGAACCGCTATGTGGGCTATGCGGCCTTGGTATTCGTATTTATGGGACCATTCGTCGTTCGCTACGGTCAAGAAGCTCGCATGTACGCAATGGCGGCTACGTTCGCAGTCTTTGCGTCATTGGTCCTGTATACACAGATGAATCGAACCAAGAAGAAGCGTAGCCTCATATTGTGGTTGGCATACGCCCTCCTGATTGCAGCTTCGCTATATACGCATTACTTTACGTTCCCAATCATCATCGCTCACTGGCTGTACGTCTTTTATCAGGCGACCAAACTTGAGGTTAATCGTAAGTTCACCCGAGGCAAGCTATGGGCAGCTTTTAAGAAAATTGACCCCAACTGGTGGAAGTCGAATGTCATGGCCGCACTCCTGTTCTTGCCATGGCTGCCGACCTTCATTGACCAAGCAACACGCGTTAATTCGGGTTTTTGGATTGAGAAAGTGCGACACACGTCAGCAACCGATACGGCAACACAACTCTTTATGTACGAGAACTTTCCGGCGTCACAGGGCCCAGCCCGCGTTGTGTTTGGAATCGCTGTGATCGTCTGGATTGCAGTCGGTCTTGCCGTGCTGTGGCGTAAGGTAGAGCGGAGCGAAAAGGCCAACGCCATTATGTTGGTTGGTCCGGCAACGCTGTCGATGATTGTGCTAGGGCTCTATTCGATACCACCGTTCACATCCAGCATCTACTCGGTTCGATATCTCGCGTCGTTCTCGATTCTACTCTATGCCGGTGTCGCATATCTTGGCTGGCTTATCTGGAGGCATGTCTCCAAAAAGGTAGCAGTCGGCTTATTGCTGACGGTCGCAGCCATCATGATTGGTGGCACAACACAGGTTGTGTGGGGGTGGGGACGGGACCACTTCAAAGCAAATGAAGGCATGGCCGTACTCAATAGCGTTTTGCGTGAGGGGGATGCGATTGTAGCTCAGGGCTACTGGCACCAATACGACGCCTACCATTACATCAATCCAGACTTCATAGTGCAGACCAAGGTTGAAGGGAATTTTTACGGCGGCGAGACATTATTAATCGGGCGTGATGAGATACTGATTGAAAACTACGAGGATGATGTGTATTCATCAACAGGAACCATTTGGTACATCAGTGGTGCGGACGACGACTTTAGTCAGTTGCCGGACAGCTGGACACCGATTGAGCAGCTCTACTTTGAGAACGACTTTAAGATTACTCGCATGACCAACCAAAGATAGGAAACCGTGTCAGGAGCAAGAAATTACATCTTAAAACTAGGTGATGATAAGTTAACAACACCCTTATTTATGCCAGTCGGTACGCGAGCTAGCGTGAAGGGTCTCACTGTTGAGCAAGTGCGCAGCACAGGTGCCGAGATTGTGCTCGGCAACACCTATCATTTGAATCTGGCACCTGGTGCCGAGGTGGTTGAAGCTGCGGGCGGATTGAGAAAATTCTCACATTGGGATGGGCCGATGTTGACCGACAGTGGGGGGTTTCAGGTCTTTAGTCTTTCTAAGATTAACAAGATTTCGGACGAGGGTGTTTGGTTTACAAACCCGGCAAACGGCGATGAGATATTCCTGAACCCAGAGATATCAATGCAGATCCAGCACGCACTTGGAGCAGATATCATCATGGCTTTTGATGATGTAGTAAGTTTATCAACAGAAGAGCGTGGACGAACATTGGAGGCTATGGAGCGAACCCACCGATGGCTCGAGCGGTCTATTGCTGAGCACAAGAAACTGAGTCAGCACAAACAAAATCCACCTCTGTTGTTTGGCATTGCCCAGGGCGGACTTGATCAAGATTTGCGCAAGCGGAGCCTCGAATTTGTAAACAGCACAGACGTTGATGGTGTTGCGATTGGCGGTCTGTCGGTTGGTGAGACTCGTCAAGAGATGTTTGAGGTTCTCGACTATCTCGAGCCATTGTATGACACGAGCAAGCCTCGATACTTGATGGGCGTAGGACATCCGGTTGATTTACGCTACGCAGTTGAGCATGGCATCGACATGATGGACTGCGTGCTGCCAACCCGCAATGGCCGACACGGCACGGGCTGGGTGGGTGCTGAAACAATAGATATAAATGCGGATGTTGCAGCTGATGACCCCTTCCGCCTTGATATTCAAGTGAACTTTAAGTCAGAACGTTTCAAGCTCGATCAGCAGGTGCTCGAGCC
>JBPEXE010000069.1:0-2976 GCA_052031955.1 Saccharimonadales bacterium (SeqCode) | reverse complement strand
TACCAGCGAAGATGTGTTTATCTCACCATTCAAACTTAATCCGTTATCCGTAAGTGCCTGAATCATTTGTTCTTGAATAGGTGTCGCATCCCCGGCGAAGTTAACATAGATATCGCTTTCCAGCGATAGTCGTTCCAGCTGCGGGTCGTCCTCAAAGTTCCGGCCAAAGTAATCAACCGCCACCGTATCATCTTGATCGTTTAGGGTGTCGGGGTTTAGCGCTTCGTATGACTCAATTATCGCTTGGAGAGTATCGGTCGATTCAGCTTCTTGCTCCTGGGAAGTTTCCGTAGTGTCGGTATTGGCTGCGTTGTCATCATTTTGTGTAAAGATGTAGTATGCGCCAAAGCCAACCAGCCCTAGGACAACTACAATGATTAGCCCCTCGATAAGCCCGAAGCCTTTTTGATTCAATTTCATAGAGAGTTCCTTTCGGTTGTTTGTCTTATTGTAAACAAAAGCACCATTGGTTGGTAGTGCTTATGTTTGACTCACGCCATAGATGACGTTATCTCCGGCGTGCGGGAAGAACCAACGAATGCCGTAGCGCTATTCTTTCGGTGACTTGATGAGTAGGTACCCAATCATCCAAAACTCACCAATTGTTGCCGGCAGTGGAAGTACTTCAGTCAATTCGGTTTGTTCCGGTAACAAGATGCCAGTGAACGTTGATAGAACATAGCCAACTCCACCCGCAACCAAAAACCAGACCATTGCTCGAGGCATGCCAGTTACTCGTGCCATATAGGCCATCGGCAACAGCCACAAACCAAAGAACAAAGTGCCAACCTGCCATAGTGTTTCGTGTGCTTCAAAAAGCATCTGAACAGTATCGCTGCTGCCACCAGCTAGAGCTGCGTTTAGCGCCATCAACCAAAAAGCAGATGCCGCCAAAATAACGATGGCGTTCACCATGCCAAACACAGCAATTAGCCCAGCTGTAAAACTATCTTTTTTCTTGAATAGTTTATAGAACCAAACTGCTGCAAGGGCCTGGAATCCGACAATCAGTACTTCAGCAGCTATGCCGAAACGAGCGAGCGTTTCGTCTTCTACAAGATTTGCTGTTGTCTGCACGGCATCATCGACAACAAATAACTGATCTCTCGCAAATAAAAATGCAAAAACGCCTGTTATTGCTAGACCCAGGTAAAATAATCCTGCCCACCTTGCTGTTGTTAACTTCATATTATGTCCCCCGTTAAGTTGTGTGGTTATTTTTCAGATTTGGTTTTAATTTCATAAATTGCCATCAGCAAGATTCCAGAGCCTAGTCCAATAAACAGACCTGCTAAGAATGCTTCTGTTAGAAAGCCGACTCCCATGCCAATTAATAACCCGGCAGGCACAAACGCTGCACTGGGGCTTTTGTTTTTCATCTTTACCCTCCAATACTTTCAATTACCCCCATTATGGCACACTTACTATAAATGCGGAGAATGTGGCTGGCTGTTGCTTCGCAGAGCCAGAAAGAAAAGTCCACAGCCAAATGGCTACGGACTTTTCATGGCTCGACGTGGTGAACGAGTTGCGAACATTTTGAATTTGCATAATACCCCCAGGGGGTATATATTTGACATATGATTCAAGATTTAAAAAAACGTGCAACACACCGCTCTAAGATTATCGAAGGCCAGCTTAAGGGCCTCGTAAAAGCCATTGAAAACGAGGACTATTGTGTCGATATTTTGACCCAAAGCTTGGCGATACAAAAGTCCCTCCGCTCCCTCAATAAGTTGGTGTTGGAAAACCATATGAAAACTCATGTGAAAGACGGCATGATTGAGGGTGATGCTAAAACACGGCAAGCCATCATTGATGAAATGTTGCAGCTATACGAATTAACGAACGTGCGAGGTTAATCTATGGGCCATCATGAACATCATAGTCACCACCAACATCATGACCATCATGAACATAGCGAGCACGACAAGCACGCCGGCCATAACCCAGACATGTTCAAGCAAAAGTTCTGGCTATCGTTCCTGTTCACCCTGCCCGTCTTATACTTTTCACAAACTATTCAGGACCTGCTTGGCTACAATGCCGTATCGTTTAGCGGGAGCGAATTTATCCCCGCTCTATTTGGCGTCATAATTTTCTTCTATGGTGGCGTGGTATTCCTAAAAAGTGCAGTTGCAGAAGTAAAGTCTCGACAGCCCGGCATGATGACGCTCATTTCTTTGGCGATAAGTGTTGCCTTCGCCTATAGCCTATTGATTACACTCAAGGTTGTTGAAGGAATGGATTTTTGGTGGGAGCTGGCATCGCTTGTCACGATTATGTTACTTGGCCACTGGCTCGAAATGGCATCCGTTATGAATGCGCAGGGTGCCTTGCAAGAATTGGCAAAGCTATTGCCTGACGAGGCTGAGCTGGTTACAAAATCGGGCACCAAAAAGGTTGCCGTTGCAGAACTCAAAGTTGGCGACATGGTTCTTATTCGCCCCGGCTCACAAATACCGGTCGACGGCGTGGTTACGAAGGGCGAGTCAAAGGTAAACGAATCAATGCTGACAGGCGAGTCAAAGCCGGTCGATAAATCAAAGGCAGATGAGCTGATTGCGGGCACGGTAAACGGCAGCGGCTCTCTCACAATGAAGGTTACGAAAACCGGCGATGATACCGCTTTAGCAGGAATCATGAAGCTGGTGTCTGAAGCTCAAAGCAGCAAATCAAAGACACAAATTTTGGCTGATCGCGCAGCAGCATACCTTTTTTATGTTGCAATCATTGCTGCGTTCGTCACCGCAATCGGCTGGGTGGCGGCTGGTGAGTCCGGCGGCTACACGCTCGAGCGAGTTGTCGCCGTACTTATTATTGCCTGTCCACATGCACTCGGGCTGGCAATCCCCTTGGTCACAGCCATCTCAACCTCCAAAGCGGCCGGCGCCGGCATCCTAATACGTGAGCGCAGTGCGCTTGAGCTTGCCCGCAATGTTGATGTTGTGCTGTTTGATAAAACCGGTACCCTAA
>JBPEXE010000068.1:0-2909 GCA_052031955.1 Saccharimonadales bacterium (SeqCode) | reverse complement strand
CACTTTTTCGTACACAACTCTGGGACACACGGGGCCTCGCGCAAGCGGGCCCCTCTTCATTTTTAAGAATTGTCTAATCAAACTACATCTAGTATTAGCGCATGACCTCCACCGTTTTAACTTCTACCCTCCTCGGCTCAGATTCCCGCCTCATATATATAGAGTCCGATATGAGCAACTCACTGCCCGGGATTGTCATCGTTGGCTTGGGCGACAAAGCCATATCCGAAGCTAAAGAACGTATCCGCAGTGCCATCAAAAACTCCAAACTCGATAACCCTAAGAAACGCATCACCATCAACCTCTCCCCGGCCGACATTCCAAAGGACGGCAGCCACTATGACCTCGGAATGGCCCTCGGCATCCTTCAGCTATCCGGCCAGCTCCCTGAAGACTGCCTCAAGGATACGCTCATACTCGGTGAACTTGGACTGGACGGAACTGTGCGTCCAGTGCGCGGCGCGATTGGACATATTATATGTGCACAAAAATCCGGTATTAAACGAGTTATCTTGCCGATGCTCAATATGTCCGAGGCGCGACTCGTTGACGAGGTTGAACTCATACCCGTACGCTCACTTCGGGAGATTGCCGAGCATCTGCGCGGCTCTGGCGCACTGCCGCGTTCGAGCACTTTTTCACCTCAGTTACCTAAGCCAATATATCGCATTGATTTCTCCGATGTTGCCGGCCAACCGCTTGCCAAACGAGCACTCGAAATAGCTGCCGCCGGCGGGCACAATATTTTGATGAGTGGCCCACCTGGTGGTGGCAAAACCATGTTGGCACGTACACTACCCACAATCCTGCCAAAACTTACTAAAAAACAGATGATTGAGACGACCCACCTACATAGCATTTCAACCTCTGGCGTGAGTCGTGTCATCAACTATCCACCCTTTCGCTCACCACATCACAGCGCCTCGCATATTTCGCTGGTCGGGGGTGGAACCAACCCGATGCCCGGAGAAGTTAGTCTGGCGCATAATGGAGTCTTGTTTCTTGATGAGATTCCGGAGTTTACTCGGCAGTCACTTGAGGCGCTTCGCCAACCTCTGGAAGATGGCTTTATTACGGTTAGTCGGGCATCGATTACAGTGCAGTTTCCAGCGCGAGCTATGTTGGTGGCAACCCGAAACCCTTGCCCGTGCGGGAACTACGGCAGCAATGCCAAGCAATGCGAATGTTCTCAGCAACAAATCGATATGTATCAGAAGAGACTTTCCGGACCAATGCTAGACAGAATAGATATTTTTACTACTGTTGAACCAACCAGCCATACCAATCTGCTCAGCAACTCCCAGAACCAGGAAACAAGTAGCAAAATACGAGAACGTGTCACTGCTGCTCGTGATAAGCAAATCGATAGACAAACCTGTAGCAACGCTAGTTTAGATTCCAAGGGTGTCAAAAACTATGCCCGTTTTGCACCTGACACTAAGGCGTTTCTCGATACCGCCGCAGAAAAACTACATCTCACTTCACGTGGATACATGAAGACCGTAAAAGTAGCTCGAACCATAGCGGATCTAGCTGACAGCCAAGTAATCGAAAAACCCCATATAGCTGAAGCGTTACAATTTCGAGAAGCCTAGAGGTGTATCCCTGTTGACCTCTGGTGCTACATCTGGTACACTCTGTCGGTACTAATGGAGAAATTCTCATAGCTAAAGATAGAGCTCGGATTAATGAGGCCATTCGCGCCCGTGAGCTACGTGTCATTGACGAAAATGACAACCAGCTTGGTGTGATTAGCCGAAACGAAGCTCTGAGATTAGCCCGAGAAGCCGAACTCGACCTCGTCGAAGTCTCTCCAAATGCCGATCCTCCCGTCGCTAAGATCATCGACTGGGGTAAGTACAACTATCAAAAGACCAAAGCGCGGCAGAAGAACAAGAATAGCGCCAAGAAACAGGACCTCAAGCAGATTCGCTTCGGACTGAAGATTGGCCAACATGATCTGGACGTAAAGCTACGAAAGATTCGCGGCTTTCTCGAACAAGGTCACAAAGTGAAAATCACTGCATTCTTCCGCGGACGCGAAATGGCACACAAAGAGATCGGATACAAACTTCTGGAAGATGTGTATGAACAGATTGCCGACGTCGCTGTCATAGACCAGAAGCCACAGATGTCGGGCAAATATCTCAATATGGTCGTAAGGGTTGGTAAACATGCCAAAGCTCAAAACTCACAAGGGGACGGCGAAGCGAGTCAAGAAGACTAGCACGGGTAAGCTATTACACCGACGCCCTACCTCAAATCACTTTTTATCAAAGAAATCTGGCTCGCGTAAGCGCGGCTTTGCTAAAGATTACGAAATCACCGGCAAAACTCGCAAGAACGCGAAGAAGTTGTTAGGAGAATAACCATGCGAGCACGTTCAGGCGTCGCACGCGCGGCGAAACACAAGAAGGTAAAGGCACAAACTAAGGGGATGAGCCATGCTCGTCGCCGAAGTTACCGACTCGGAAAACAAGCGGTCACCCGCTCAGCACAGTACGCTTACCGCGATCGACGAAACAAGAAGCGCGACTTTAAGCGCCTTTGGATTACCCGAATCAACGCGGCAGCACGCGTCGAAGGTACAACCTACTCAGCATTGATTGCCAACATGAAGACAGCTGGCGTTACAATTAACCGTAAGGTGTTAGCTGACCTGGCCTACTCAGAACCAGAAGCCTTCAAGGCAGTTGTTAAAGCAGTTACTAAATAAGTAATTTCTTCAAACTAAAAAGGCCTCCTACTCGGGAGGTCTTTTTAGTTGCAAGACTATCTGTAAGCCGGATTCTGTCGTGGGCAATCATCTATCTAGATAACGGATTGCTCCGCTATTCAAGCGGTTTCCTCATATAACCCCAGCGGATCACTGGTATGGGTCACATTCCTTGCAGCAGACTGGGTTTACC
>JBPEXE010000067.1:0-16114 GCA_052031955.1 Saccharimonadales bacterium (SeqCode) | reverse complement strand
ACCGCTCCCGCAATAAGAAGAGCAACGACAATGCTAAGGATGATGAGAATTTTCTTTGACGAACCACCGCCTGGTTGCTGAGGCATCTGTGGCTGACCTGGCTGCATTGGTTGCATTGGCTGACTCGGCATGGCGTTCGGTTGTGGGCCTTGCGGCGGCATCGGAGCACCGGGTTGCAGAGGAGCACCCGGTTGCTGCGCTTGCACCGGTCCAACGGCCGGTGGCGTAGGCACGCCAGGCTGTTGTGGCGGAGTTGGGTTTGGCTGATTAGGATCTTGTGGGTTCATTGCGGAATCTTAGATCTCGATGCTCTCAAACAGTGCTTTGATATCTGACTCGCTGACCTTCAGTGCTGAGTCATAGGCAACCATGTAACCTGCAATCACACCGTCATTTGTGTAAATGATTCGGAACGTAAGGTTGGCTTCCTCAAACGGCAAGTCACCCTCATTTGGCGTGCCTTTACCTGTTGCGTCAATGATGATGCGATCATCGGAGTATTCAATCACCTCACCAGTGAACTCTTCGTTATCCTGGAAGATACCCGTGTCAAACTCGGCCAAGAATTCCTCAAGCATTTCGTCTTCGTTTTCATATTCACCCTTGAGTAAGCCGACCAGACCATCAAAGCCGGAGTCTTCCGACTGAATAGATATGACAATTTGGTTGTCATCGACAGTGTCGTCAGTTGAGTAGAATGTCTCGCCTTCAATCTCAACTTCTGACCAGCCGGCTGGAATTGCAAATGACACATCGTTTACTTCAATTGTTTCCGTATCACTTAGGTTGACTGACGAGCCGCCACCGAGCAACAAAATTGCTGCGACAGCTCCAAGCACGATAACAACTGCGCCGGCCACAATACCAATCATGAGACCTTTTTTGTTGCCACCGCTTCCACCCATTGCGGGCTGCGGCATTGGCTGACCGGGCATTGCGCCAGGTTGCTGTGGTTGCATTGGTGCGCCGGCCGGAGGCATTGGAGCACCAGGTGTTGCTGTTGGTTGCTGTGGTGCCGGTTGTGGCGGAGTTGGTGCCGCTGCAGGCTGTGCAGGTTGCTCACCAGGTTGTGGCGGCGTCTGCGGCGGTTGGTTTGGATCGTTTGGATTCATAACTTCCTCTGTAAATTAAGCTTGTGCTAATTGTAACAGAAGATTCTGCCCAGTTATAACAGATGCTGAAGATTCCTGTCCTTTCGTGTGGATAGCCCTTAGTCGAGCACCGATTTACGAACATCTCTGACAATGATTCGGGTTTTCTCGGCTGCCATGCCTGTGTAATTTTTTTCAGGCTCAATGAGTATGTTTCGCTCGTAGTCGCTAAATTTGTTCCAGTACTCTACAGCTTCTTTATCAGCCAGAATAACGTCTTGTAACTTCTTGCCGGACTCAAGCGCGGACTGCGATAGCACTTTGGCTTTCTCGTGCGCTTCGGTGTGGCCGTGCTTTTCAAACAATAAATAGAGTGGCTCGGCTGCAATTGCGCCCTTACTCATATATAAATTGCGCTCCATCGCTTCATCATCCACTTCAATTTTAGCCATTATCCGCGTCAGGCGATTGGCCATTGCCGACACTGAGGCCAATACAATCGGATAAAAGCGACTCGAGGCGGAGTCAGTCAAATCACGCTGATGTTCACTCGGTAAATTCATATGAGCACTCACAACCTGTGCGGTTACTTGCTTGTACATGCCGACGACATTCTCAAAGTTCCACGGGTTTCGCTTGTGCGCCATGGTCGAACTGCCAGTCTGACCTTTTTCAAAGTGCTCGCGGACTTCTTGAATTTCGCTCCGTTGCAAATGGCGCATATCATGACCAATATTGGCCATGATGCCGGCTGTCACAGCCAGCTCATCAATCAGACGTACCATACCTTCAGCTGGCACGATCTGGTTCGAGTACGGCGCCGGCTCGAGGCCCAATTTATTGAGCATGGTTTTTTCGAACTTAAGTGGGTCATCTACAAAAACGCTCAAGGCATTGTACGCGCCCACGGCGCCTGCAAACTTGCCCCTGAGGTTATTAGAATGACGTTCTAATTCTTGATAGCTATCTGCTAGTCGCGAGACATACTCTGCAATCGCAAATCCAAATGTAATCGGCAAACCATGTTGACCATGCGTGCGACCAATCTGGGTTGTATCAGCATATTTTTCTGCCAAGTCAGCAAGCGTTTCAATCAGTTGTTTAAGCCGAGGCAGAACCACACAACTCATCGCATCTTTCATTTGTAATGCCTGGGCTGGCGCAACAATGTCGTAGCTGGTTGCACCAAAGTGCACAAATGGTTTGGCTTCATCACTGATATGACTTTTGATTGTGTTGACCACTGCTTTAATGTCGTGCTTGGTTTTTTCTTCTTCTGCACGCACATCCTCGGCCGTCACTTTGGTCGCACCTTCGACAATCTCGTCGGCGACTTTTTGTGAGCAAATGCCAAACTCGGCCAATGCTAGGGCCAGCGCCGCTTCAGCGTGAGCCTGATAGGCAATTCGACTCTGTTCTGACAGATAGCGGGCGACGTCTTTATCAAAATAACGGGCATCGAACGGATCAATGGCGCTGAACATTGGTGCACCGGGTTCTGGAAGTTGAATCTTTTCTAGTTTTGCCATGATGCGATGCTTGCCTCCACTGCGTCCTGAATGTCATCGTGTAAATTCTCGGTCGGCTCCGGCTTAAAGTTCATACCGGTGATTTCCTCATACAGTTCGATGTAGCGCTTCGAAACCATACCCACAAACTTGTCGGTCATTTCGGGAATCTCTTCGCCTTCTTTGCCACTAAATCCGTTCTCCATCAGCCATTCACGCACGAACTCTTTGGAGAGGTGTCGGGGTTTTGGCTTAGACCTGTCATCCAAGAACTCCGTATAGCTATCCATATAGAAGTAGCGAGATGAATCAGGCGTGTGCACTTCGTCAATCAAAATTATTTTGCCGTCTTTTTTGCCAAACTCGTACTTTGTGTCAGCCAGCAGCAGGCCTTGCTTCTCAGCCATTTCTTGCCCCCGCCGAAACAGAGCAAATGCACGTTCATAGAGCTCATCAAGCTCTTCTCTTGTGGCAAGCCCCTGCTCGATAATCTCCTCAAAGCTAATGTCCTCATCATGACCTTCTTCGGCCTTTGTAGCCGGGGTGATGATTGGCTCAAAGCGGTCGTACTCTTGCATCCCGTCGTCAAGCTTCACGCCGCAGAGCTCCCTACCACCGGCGTCATACGTACGCCAGGCATGGCCAACCAAACAACTACGGACCACAACTTCTATCGCAAATGGTTTGCATTTTGTGCCTATGCTGACATTCGGGTGTGGCGTGTCAACCAACCAGTTGTCCACGACATCGGCAGTTTCACGTAAAAAGTACTCTGCCAGCTGGTTCAGTACCTGACCCTTGTATGGAATCTCGCGCGGCAGAATCACATCAAAGGCAGAGATGCGGTTGCTCGCAATCATCACGAGCAAGTCATCACCAATTGAGTAAACGTCGCGCACTTTACCGTGATAAACCCCCGTTTGACCAGTAAATTCAAAATCTTCCATGCGCAAGCTCTCCGTTTACCTTCCCATTAGCCACATTGTACACCAGGAATTTGTGCGCTACAGTAGGTGCAAGATGAGCGCTCCAAAAACCATTGGTATTGTGGGCGGTGGGCAACTCGGACGAATGCTAACGCAGGCGGCAATTCCGCTTGGTTTTAACGTTATTGTTATCGATGCCGGTGAAAACTGTCCGGCCAAACAAGTTGGCGCCGAGCAAATCGTCGCTCCTCTCTACGACAAGGCCGCTCTCAAAGAATTAGGCGAGCGGGCAGACTTTATAACTGTTGAGATTGAACACTTCGACACCACCGCACTTAGTGAGGTTGAAGCGAGCGGCACTCCGGTTAACCCGCGCCCAAGCACGGTCCAACTTATCCAAGACAAGTACGAACAAAAAGTGTTTCTGGACTCTCACGACATCCCTCTCGCTCGCTTTTCACGGATTGATAATCTGCGCCATGCAAAGAAAGTTTTTGAAGAGTTTGACGGCAATATGTTCCTTAAAGCCCGCACCGGTGCCTATGATGGACGCGGCAATGCGCACGTAAAGAGTCTCGCTGAACTCGAGAAGGCCATGGACGAGTTTGGCGAAACGCCATTGTATGCCGAGGTGCTGATTCCGTTTGAACGTGAGCTGGCTGTCATGGTTGCCCGTAATATGTATGGTGACGTTGTCGCTTACCCACTCACCGAAACAATCCATCAGCGCAGCATCTGCCTGGAAACAATCACGCCCGCTCAGGTGTCTACTGAGATTTCTGAGAAAGCTTTATCTATCGCCAAGCAAGCGGTCAGCAAACTTGAAGGTGCCGGTGTATTTGGCGTTGAAATGTTTCAGACCACAGACGGTAAGGTCATGATTAACGAAATTGCACCACGTGTTCACAATTCGGGGCATTACACAATGGACGCCTGCGTAACTGGACAATTTGAACAGCACATTCGTGCCATAACCGGCCTGCCACTCGGCGACCCCTCACTCCTCAGATCGGCTGCATCAATGATTAATATTCTCGGCGAGCGGAATGGTGACGTTGAATTATCCGGTGTTTCCGAGGTCCTCAAACAAGATGGCACTTACTTGCATGTGTATGGCAAGGCACCCACCAAAATCGATCGCAAAATGGGGCATATCAATGTCATCGGTGCTACAGTAGAAGAGACACAAGCCGCGGCCAGACAGGCGCGCGCTCGCTTAGATATCTAGGAGGCACAGATGGCAGAGTCAGTTGATGTTGGCATTATCATGGGTTCGCAATCGGACCTTGATGTCATGGCTGAAGCTGCCAAAATGCTCGATAATTTCTCGGTAACCTATGAAGTCCGAGTTGTTTCCGCCCATCGCACACCCGAGCGCATGATGGAGTATGCCGCCGATGCTGAAGCCCGCGGGCTTAAAGTTATCATCGCCGGTGCCGGTGGCTCTGCTCACCTGCCAGGCATGACTGCTTCTCACACCGTACTGCCCGTTCTGGCAGTTCCCGTCAAACGAGCCCATCACGATCATGAAGCGCTTGATTCAAATATCAAGATGCCTCCCGGAATTCCATTGGCAACCATGCCGGAAAATGGTGGCCTCAACGCAGCTCTTATGGCTGTTGAGATTATTGCTTTAAGTGATGAAAAAGTTCGCGAAGAATACCGCTCATATAAACAAGATTTGATGAAGTCAGTCATTGAAACCGACAAGAAGCTACAGGCCAAAGGCTGGCAAAAGACACTCGAGGAAATGTAATCATGCCCTACGGAGAAGCCACCACAGAACAGCGACTCCTTCAGCTTGATTTTGATGGCACGGTTGCACACACCAATGTTCAGCACGAGGGCATAATCTCTGTCGCTGAGGCCTACGAACTTGCAGTTGATGAAATATTTGGTTTGCAGGCGCTTGAGCACTACCTCGAAACTGGCGGTCTGAGAAACGATGCGCCAGGCGAGGTCGTTCTTCGTGTTGCACCTGATTTAGATTCCGATCCGGACGAATTACTTACCAAAACAAATGAATTAGTAGCAGCTAAAGTGGGGATTCTCGTTGCCCAAGTTAGCATGCACTGGCCCGAGCCGGTAGAGGGTTTTCCGGTTGTCTGGCTGGCGGCCTACAATCGCCCCATGACAACTCGGGCTATTATTTCGAGCGGGCATACCGATTTTATGAATCGGGTCTTTGATGTCTGGGGATTGCCTCATGCCGATATTACAGTCAGCGACGATGAAGTTCGAACCGCCGAAACTGACGTGCCCTACAAAAATCGTATGAAGCCAAACCCTTTCGCGCTTGAGTGGGCGATGAGGTTATGGGAAGAAGGACATATTAAGGACTGCACACTCGACGACTTATTGCAGCTTGGTCATGTGGTTTATGCCGGCGATGATCCAATAAAAGATGGTCAAATGGCGATACGCGCAATGGTTCCCTTCGTGCATATTGATCCACAAGATTCACTGCCTGGCTACCGCACTGTCGACCGCATGCTACGACTAGGAGCACGGCATGAGCTCGAATAAATGGTATGTCATCACCGGCGGTCCGGGCACCGGGAAAACAACGGTTCTCAATAAACTCAAGGCCAAGGGCTATCGAGTAATTGAAGAGGCCGCTCGTCGTGTCATTGATGATGCGGCCGCAATGGGTGTATCAGCTGAGGAATTACGCAAAGATGAGGACACCTTTCAGGACACCGTCTTTGACATGAAGATACAGACCGAGACAGAGCTCGACCCAAACGAAATTATCTTTTTTGACCGTGGCATGCAGGACACCGAGGCATACATGCGAGCAAATAATTTTAATGTGCCACAACGAATGCTCGATGCCATGAAACAGCACTCCTATGCCGGAGTATTTGTATTCAATCCGCTTTCAACATATGAAAAAGATTATGCTCGCACAGAGGACGCTGAAGTCATTAAACGGCTCGATAAAGAGCTCGAAATTGCATATAGTAAGTATGGAATGGACGTCACGCGCGTCCCTGAGATGGGTATTAAAGCACGATTGGAGCTGATTTTGGCCAATGTTGATGAACCTCAGAAGAAGATGACCTACAAAGACTCAGGTGTAGACTATGGTTCGATCGACCCGGCAAAAGTTTCTGCCCAATCGAGTGCTGCTGCCACCAGTAGTAACCTCAACTATTTTGGCATGAAAGAAATTGCAGCCAGTCGTGGAGAATCCGCCTATGTCTGGGAAGAAGATGACGCGTACCGAGCACTTGTTGTCGAGGGCTTGGGCACGAAAAACCTAGCAGCCGATGCAATGTACAAAGACACCGGCAAATCCTACTATGACCAAATTGCTCAGGACACGGTGGCGATGATAGTAAACGATCTCATTGTGGTCGGGGCCCTACCGAATGTGGTCAACGCGTACTTTGCGCTCGGTAATGGTGACTGGATGAACGACAAACAACGTACCGCTGACCTCATCAAGGGCTGGGAAAACGCCTGCAACCTTGCTGGCGCAACCTGGGGCGGCGGCGAGACACCTGCACTCAAGGGCATTATTAACGAGGCTACGATTGACCTGGCCGGTTCGGCAGTTGGCATTATCAAACCCAAAAACCGATTAGTCCTTGGTGATGACCTGGCCGATGGGGATGCCATCGTCATGGTTGAAAGCAGCGGTATCCACGCCAATGGCCTAACACTTGCTCGTTCGATTGCCGACAAATTGCCGGATGGCTACCAGACAAAACTTGAAGATGGACGAACATATGGCGAAGCTCTGCTCACGCCAACACATATCTATGTGCCGTTTGTGCGCGAGATGCTCGAAGCCGAGCTCGAGCTTCACTACATGGCAAACATTACCGGCCATGGCTGGCGTAAAGTCATGCGAGCAAGTGCCGAATTTACCTACGAGATTGATACCGTACCTGACGTGCCGGCCGAGTTTAAACTTATTCAAAAAGAAGCGAACGCAGATGATGAAGAAATGTATGGCAACTTTAATATGGGAGCTGGCTTTGCTGTCTTTCTCCCGGCCAAAGATGCCGACAAAGTAATCGACGCTGCAAAGCGAGTTGACCTGAAGGCCTGGAAGGCAGGCACGGTCAAAAATGGTGGGAAAAAAGTAGTTATTAAACCGCTTGGACTCACCTACAGTGAGGACTCGCTAGGAGTCCGCTAATGCTCATCATTACAGGCGTATCTGCCCTGTCAGACTTTCGTAAAAAGGCCTTGCTTGAGGCACTACAAGCAGCAGAACCATCGATTCAGGATGTCTCGGCGGAATATCTTCACTTTGTTGATGGCGAAAAGCTCACTCGACAAGAACACACCCAGCTCGAAAAGCTACTCACCTACGACTCACCTTTTACCGGGGAAGAATCTCAGAATGTTTTTATCGTCACCCCACGTATCGGTACCATATCTAGTTGGTCTACCAAAGCCACTGATATCGTCCACAATGCAGGGCTGAAAAAGATTAACCGGGTTGAACGTGGTATCGCGTATTACATTCAATCGACGAGGAAAATCCGTCTCGAATTCATTGCCGATATCATTCACGATAAAATGACGGAGAATGTGTTGGTTGATATTGGACTGGCAGAAAAACTCTTCTCAAACGCCAAACCACCAACCTACAACGAGCTTGATTTAGACGACCTTGAAGAACTCAATATCTCAATGGGACTATCGCTGAATGACAAAGAAATTGAATATCTGCGTCGTGAATATAAAGCACTTGGTCGCAATCCAAGCGATGCTGAGCTGATGATGTTCTCAGTCGTCAACAGTGAGCACTGTCGACACAAAATCTTTAATGCCAGCTGGACGGTAGACGGTAAGCTTCAAGACAAAAGTCTGTTTGGCATGATACGCAACACCTACCAAAAAGGTGGCCAGCATGTATTGTCTGCATACTCCGATAACTCGGCCGTGTTGCGCGGCTCTGTAGCTGAAAACTTTAACCCAAATGCCGCTGGGGTTTATAGCTACGAGGCAGAAAATATGCACATCGTTGCCAAGGTTGAAACACATAACCACCCGACAGCCATTTCCCCCGACCCTGGTGCGGCAACTGGCATTGGCGGTGAGATTCGCGACGAGGGCGCGACCGGACGTGGTGCTCGTTCCAAGATGGGTTTGAGTGGATTTTCGGTTTCTCATTTGCGCCTACATGCCTATCCGCGTCCATGGGAAGCAAATTATGCACTACCAAATCACATCAGCAGCTCACTTGATATCATGCTTGAGGCACCGATTGGTGGCTCCTCATTCTCAAACGAATTTGGTCGCCCAAACTTAGCCGGATACTTCCGCAGTTTTGAACTCAGTGACAATAATGTGCGCTGGGGCTACCACAAGCCAATCATGTTGGCCGGCGGGCTTGGCAACATCCGCGAAGACCAAGTTGAAAAGGTTCCACTTAAAGAGAACTCATTGTTAGTTGTCCTGGGTGGCCCGGCAATGTTGATTGGTCTTGGTGGTGGCTCGGCATCGAGCATGCAAACCGGACAAAACACAGCCAATCTTGACTTTGCCAGCGTGCAACGCGCCAACGCCGAGATGCAGCGTCGCGCCCAAGAAGTTATAAACCACTGTTGGCGGATGGGTAAGAATAACCCAATTGAGTCAATTCACGACGTAGGTGCAGGTGGGCTTTCAAACGCATTGCCTGAGTTGGTACACGACTCCGGACTTGGCGCCCACATTCAACTGCGCGCAATTCCCAATGCAGAACCAAGCATGGCACCGCATGAAATTTGGTCAAACGAAGCTCAAGAAAGATACGTGCTTGGTATCAACGAGAAAGATTTGGTTCTGTTCGAGGAGCTTTGTTCTCGTGAGCGTGCAGAGTTTGCAATTGTCGGTCACGCCACAAAAGAAGAAGAACTGGTTGTTCACGATGAGCTGTTCGATAACGAGCCGGTGCACATCCCAATGTCACTCTTGTTTGGTGAAGCATCCCAGATGGAACGTAGCTACACAACAGAAAGCGAATCGCACACGCCTTTTGACACGCGACGCATCAATCTTGAAAATGCCGTGGAGCGCGTCCTTTCTCACCCGGCAGTCGGCTCGAAGAAGTTTCTCATCACCATTGGTGACCGTACCGTCGGCGGTCTGACTGCACGCGACCAAATGGTTGGCCCATGGCAAGTACCTGTCAGCGATGTTGCGGTAACTTCAAGTAGTTTTGGCTCGAAATCAGGTGAAGCCATGGCAATTGGCGAACGGCCACCAGTTGCGCTCATTTCGCCGGCGGCATCAGTCCGTATGGCGATTGGCGAACTCCTAACCAATATCGTCGCTGCTCCAATTGACGATATAAGTGAAGTTGCTATATCTGCGAACTGGATGGCAGCCGCAGGCAAGATGCACGAAGATCAACACCTACGTGAAGCTGTCACTGCTGTTGGCGAGGAGTTTTGTCCAGCACTTGGCGTAACCGTTCCGGTCGGGAAAGATTCTTTATCAATGCGTGTGATTTGGGATGATAAAGACAAAGAACAATCCGTCACGTCACCCATCTCAATGATTGCAAGCGGCTTCGCCCCGGTACGTAACGTTACGAAGGTTCTGACTCCACAGCTCAAAAAGGAAGACTCGAAGCTTATTTACATTGATCTTGGCGCAAATGAGTATCGCTTAGGCGGCTCTATTTTGGCACAAACTTACGCGCAGTTGGGCGATGAAGCACCCGATGCCGATGCGGACACGCTCAAAGCCTTCTTTAAAGAAATACAGGCGCTTAATATGGAGGGACAACTTCTGGCGTATCACGATCGTTCTGACGGTGGCATTTTTACAACTATCGCCGAAATGTGTTTTGCCGGTCGTGTTGGTGCGAACATCGACATTGGATCAATTGACGCCGATGCAACCAGTATTTTGTTTAGCGAAGAACTCGGCGCAGTCATTCAAGTTAGAACCGACCATGCACATAAGGTGCTCGACCGTCTTAAGCACATGCTAGGTGTGCCATGCTACCTTCTTGGCGACATACGCATATCTGATGAAACCATTAACATCTCTCAGAATGGAACTTCGTTATATAACGCACCGCGTGCAGAATTGGAACAAATTTGGGCCCGTACGAGTTTTGAGATTCAAAAACTACGCGATAATCCGGCCTGCGCAGAGTCAGAATATAAACTCATCCAAGCTGACGACTCCGGCATTAGCCCACGCGTAACTTTTGCTGTACAGCGTACAAATACAACAGAAAAGCCAAGGGCGGCAATCTTACGCGAACAAGGCGTGAACGGCCAAGTCGAAATGGCAGCGGCCTTTGACATGGCTGGCTTTGAAAGTGTCGACGTGCACATGACGGATCTCATTTCTGGACGCAAAAAGCTGGATGATTTCTCATTGCTTGTTGCCTGTGGCGGTTTCTCATACGGTGACGTACTTGGTGCTGGAGCTGGCTGGGGAAAATCAATCCTCGGTAATCAATCACTTCGCGAACAGTTTACTCAATTCTTTGAGCGACCAGACACGCTTGCGCTTGGGGTATGTAACGGTTGTCAGATGATGTCGAGTATCAAAGAAATCATCCCCGGTGCCGAGAACTGGCCGGCCTTGAAGCGCAATGAGTCGGAACGTTTTGAGGCACGTCTTGTCAGCACGGAAATTAAGAAAAGTAATTCAATATTGTTATCTGGTATGGAAGGCTCTATCTTGCCGGTGCCTGTCGCCCATGGCGAAGGGCGCATGGTATTCGATGGCGATGCGGAGAATGTCTCACTGGTGTACGTGGACAACGAAGGCAAGCCAACTGAGCAATACCCACTCAACCCAAACGGTAGCAGTAACGGTGTCACGGGTGTTACCACCCCAGATGGCCGAGTGACCATAATGATGCCGCACCCTGAGCGTGCCTTCTTAACTCAACAATACTCATGGCACCCGGATGACTGGGATGATGAGCTGGGTCCGTGGTTTAAAATGTTCGCCAACGCCCGGGAGTGGCTTGATAATCAAGATAAGCTATAGCATTCTTGGGCAACATGAGCTGGGGCGCTTGAGATATTGCGCAATCCGGGCAAAATTTACATTCACCCAATCCTGAGGGATAATAGTTCTAACAATGAGATACTTTTTTACCGTCGCAATTATTGCAGTCGGGTGGGCAATGTTAGCAGCGCTGTTGACATTTGTTGATGACTCACAACATTTCGGAATGTATCTACTGGCGATGTTAAATACATTCGTGATGATAATCATCGGGTTCCGGTCAGCATGATGTATTCAATAAATAGGGTCATATTTCTCTTTAGCACCCTGCTTCGGGTTGCGGTACTTTCAGCGCTCGGCAAAAAGCAGTCTGCCCAAAAAGTAATCTTCTCTCGTTTTGACTCACTCGGCGGTGTGTACGTGAAATTTCTGCAACTCCTCGCAATCCGACAGGACATAACGATTGAAGAAGTCGATTTTTACCGTGACGCATTGAAGACTTTTGATAGAGCATCCTATGAACCGCTTAACGTAGAACAGTTACTGGTTCATGAGCTTGGGCCCAACGCCCTCAACTCATTTAGCCACATTGAGAGCAGACCGTTCGCGGCAGGTTCATTTGGTCAGGTTTACGGCGCAACCCTTAACGATGGAAGCGATGTCATTATTAAGTGCCTTCGCCCTTCGGTGGTTCGCCACCTCAAAACAGATTTAAGACTGCTCGGGCTCGCAGCAAGAGCAATTGACAGCTGGATGCCAAAAATTATGTACAACACCCGTGCTATCTTCACTGAGTTCAAGGAGCTGACTTTAAATGAAACAGACTACCGACGTGAGCTTGCAGCGGCTGGCAACATGCATGACCGCTACGCCGCACACCCAAACATTATGATTCCGTCGTGCTACGCAAGTTTATCAAGCAAGCATGTTCTCGTTCAGGAACGCGTTCATGGCCTGCCACTCACTCAAGTTATGGAGTACGGAAAAGAAGCCAGTGACTTCGTTCGAGAACAACTCAACAGCGACCTGCCGAGCATGATGAGGTTGTTGGCTCTCGAGTATCTGTATGGCAGTTTTGAGTCCGGCGCAACACACGGCGACCCGCATCCCGGCAACATATATTTACTTGGCGACAACAAAGTAGCGCTCATCGATTTCGGTATAATGTCCAAGGTTGAATCCAATGTGCCGGCTCTGATGAACTTAATTCAAACGTACTCGGATTTATACTCAGGCAACTTTGACCCCTCACGCATTGCACGCAACATGTTGCAGTACTTTGCGCCCGACGTAACCAGTGCAATCTATACTGCCGGCATCTACTACGATAAGGAAGAGTTGCTTGAGCAGGTACTGAATTCGCTTGGTGAGGAAGCGGCCGTTTCACTGCGCAACCCGGATTCACACACAGAATATCTTATCGAAAATTATAAGATGATTGCGCTGTTTACTGAAGTTGTAAATCAAGGTAATCGGTTCGGGCTTAATATCTCGCTATCATCTCCTGCCTTTATTCGTAGTTTGCTTCTATTCTTAAATCTGACCAGCCGACTTGGGCTGGAGAAGCGCGATATCGTCGGCTCTGCTCTTGATAGTGTGCTTGAGAATTACCGCACACATCAATCGAATGCACAATCGGCTGCCTATGATGTACTGTCGATAGATAAAGCACATCATTTTATTGCCCAATGGTTTGAACGGCTGAGTAATAACGACCCGAAGCTTTTGTACAAACTTAATCAAATAATTGGAGCCTACTAATGAAACCATCGAGCTGGGTGTTTTTTCTTAAGTATCCTTATGGTAGCGCAATCATTCTGTGTATTTGGCTGGGCAGCCTAACAATGATTTTAATAAGCGATGAGTTGCCTGTTTTTGAAATTGTGGCAATCAACCTGGTTTCAAGCTGGCTGATTGCGTGGCTGAGTTTTCGCGCTAACGGCTAATGGTAAATGAGTCTTGGAAGCTACTCTCGCTGACCCTTACAAAGTTTGAGGATAGTTCGTCATCCGTTACCTTAAAGTAGCTAAAACCATAGGCATTACCAAAGTTCGCTCCGTTCCAGGCTTCGAAGTAATCAATCTCAGGGTCTTCAATGTTGACATCGCGCAATGTGCGCCCGCCCGTCCCCGCAATAACAAATACCGTGCCTTCACCCTTTGTAAACTCGTCACCCTGTTGAGAAACACAGTCGGCATTAAACTCGTTTGCGATAACAGCCGGACAGTCCGGACCGAGCTGTAGTTGCTTCGACCTAAAGTACGCATGTTCATGACCTTGCAGAACAACATCTACTCCCTGCTCAATAGCCAGATTCATCAAGTCCTCGCCAATTTCGCAGGTTTTGGTACCTGGCGTTATACAGTTCTTGTGCATACCCAATACCACCCACGGGATACCATTGGCCCGGGCAGACTGTATCGCCACCTTCACCCACTCGTAGTGCTCATTGCCTTCGGAGTAATCAAAGCCATAATTCTCAATGTCCGGAGAGATGAGAATAATCCGTACCAGCTGGCCATAATCAAAATAGTATTCGATACCATACTCCCCATCCGCATCACCGTGGTATGGGCCTCCCTCCAAATCACTTATTCTGTCAGGCAGACATTCTCGGTATGCCATGATATCGCCATCCTTTGTACCATCATCATGATTGCCGGCAATAATTTGAAACTCTTCGTGCTGACCAGTCATTATGTCGTGAACTTTCTTGCACCACTCCTCTTCATTACCGTTTCCGACATAGCCAAGATCACCGAGCGCCACGGTAAAATCTGCTCTTTTGCTATCAATTCGTGATAGCACTGCTTCAGCATTTTCATCGTTGCCAAAATCTCCAGCCGCCGCAAATGTAACTTCAGACAGTTTTCCATCCTGTGCATGGTACGCTTCGCTTGGTTGGGCATTACTAATATTGGCAAGCATCACGACCGCCATTGCTACCATCAGTATGTTCTCTACTAAACTAACCGTTGAAAGTGGCAACTTTATGATGTTGCCGAGGCACGCACAATGAATTTTGTTACGTCTTACGTACACCTGCCGAATGACACTGGTTGCACCAAGGCCCATAATTACAATGACAAGAACAGAGCGTGCAAACTCCCAAACGTCCGCTAAGAACATGCCCGCTAGACCCAGTTCTATGAATGGATACATGTAGGCGTATATTTTGGTTTTACCGGCAACCAAATCGTACATCGGGAACATCTGCACGAACATCGAATAGCCAACAAACTTAAAGGCCGCGAAGGTAGCCATAAAGACACCCATAAAGATTCGCATCCACTCCATCCAGCCTGAACCATCTGATAATCGGTATGCGACACAGGTGAGTGCCACAATTCCAAGAACAACGCCGGCGAACTTTATATATTCGCGTGCGTTCGATTCTGCCGGTGCATGGTGTGCCTCATGGTGATTCATGACTCTATTGTAGCAATGCGGTGCTGCGTCACCTACTGAACCTTGATGTTATCCCAGTGCCACGTGTGGCCAGCTGGTTCGCCATCCTTGTCAGGAGTGTAGTTGTGGTCTTTGAAATAGACTTCAAAGTTCTCCGGAAACGCGCCGGGAATGTTTTGGGTGAACATCCCGCCATAATTGACGGTCAGCGTGCCATTTTTGTTATCGGTCACACTAAATGTCCGTCGAATTGGTTTCGAATTACATCCTTCCGGGTCAAGACCGTAGGCTCCACAAACACTTTGCCAGCCATCGTACTGATTCTCACGGTTAGTAGTTAGATTTACCGTGTTACCAAATGGACCGTTGCCAATTATCACGGCCGCGTCATCATACGACTCAATGCCAGCTGTACCTGCAAGCCAATCAATGGTTGCCAAAAACTCAGTATCTGTTGGCACGATAGACACCTCCCACCACTGGCGTGCTTTCAAATCGGTCACATTGACATCCCAAGAAACAGTCTTAACTTCACTCCGCTTGAATGTTTGGTCTGGTGCAAACCACAGTATTGAGTAGCCATCTACATCGCCCATCGATGTCATCATATGATCTCGGCAAACATAGACGATTTGATCAAGATTGAAGTCGAGAGGACTCTTCGTAGATGAGAGGTTTCGCTGAGTCGCAGGGCTGCCACAGCTTAGGTCATGGTCGCCTGTCCATGATCCGCCATGCCCTGCATTGCTATCACCCCATCTATTTATCGCGCTCCCAAATTCTTGAGAACCAATGTTTCGGTGATAGACACCTCGACGGAATTTACTTAAACCGCTGTTGCCGGTGAAATCCACAGCAAATGTACCGCCCGTTGCACCGCCGCCACCGGTTCCGGTTTCTGGTTCCGGATCGGTTTCTGGGTCAGGATTTGTTTCTGGGTCGGGATCTGGCGTTGGGTTTGCTTCCGGGTCAGGGTCTGGCAATGATTGGTCATTACTGAAGTTAACGAGTGTTTGCTCGGTCTCAACGTTTCCTGATGCGTCAGCTACCTGCACGGTGACAATTCGTTGACCATTCGCAAATTTGGTTGAGTCAATCTCAACAGACCAGCTATCGAGACCTTCTGCGGTTACCCACGAACCTTGGTCAACCCGCACAGCAACCTGAGCAAGCTCTGTTTCATCTTGCGCGGTACCGCTTACGCTAAACGTACCAGTGACCGTAGCTCCAAGTTCTGGTTGGGTAATTTCTAGTGATG
>JBPEXE010000066.1:0-1594 GCA_052031955.1 Saccharimonadales bacterium (SeqCode) | reverse complement strand
GCCCCGGGCACCGCCGGCGAGTATAACCCCGAGCTGTCCGCAACCTCCGAGTTTGATGTTGAATACACTTGCATGTTGCTCAACTTTGAGCCGGACCGCTTGCGCTCAGAACTGGCAAACGCCAACCAAACCAAGCAGTATGAAGTCAGGCCGATTAAACAATCGGGTGCAGGCTCTTCACAGCCGTCGTACATTACACTGAGTTGGCACATGGATGCGCCGGCTGCCGACGATGGCGATGGTGACGTTGGTTCGTCGGTAGTACTGCGTGGCGCAACGGCTGCAACCGATATACCACGTTTTGGTGCATGGCAATATCCGGCCATGATGGAAGTGACTATGATTACCTATCCGCAGGGTAGTTTCAGTCGGGGTGATGTCGACAGTATCAAGATGTTCCTGTCGCCTCACGCATCAAATGGTAGCAACGGCTACGTGGCCAATGTTTATTTGCCTGGTGGCAGTCCAAATAGTGCACTCGATGGCACCGTCCAGCGAGCATCATGCGTAAATAGCGACAACAATATGTCATGTTCAATGCGTTTTGACGTGCGTCGCGTACCGGCATTGGCTAGCAGTCACTTTATGGAGTTCCGTGTCACAAACCATTACGTATCAACAAGCTTCGAAATATCTATGGAAAACAGCGTAGGAACCCCGTTGTTGTTTGACGGTGCACAGGTGATTGCCGACGTAACCGGACGTGCAGGTGAAGTGTATCGAAGAGTAGAGGCCGCAATTGAGTTGTCTGACACAGAATTTGTGCCGAACTTCTCAATCCAGAGCGCTACAGATATATGTAAAGACTTCTCATTTACCAACGTAGCTGCTGAATTTAGCGGCATACCCGGTACTAGCTGTACAAACTAGCTTCTAAGAATTCTCAGAATGGCGGTGAAACTTTTGATGGACCTTCTTTAGTTGTGGGTCGGTCACGTGGGTATATATTTGGGTTGTCGAGATATTGCTGTGGCCCAGCATTGACTGCACGCTGCGTAAATCGGCACCATTCATCAGCAAATCGGTCGCAAACGAGTGCCTGAGCGTGTGCGGCGTGACCTTCTTGGTGATGCCGGCCTTGCGGGCGTAGTTTTGAATCATGCGCTGCACGGAGCGAGCGGTTAAGCGCTTATATTCGCCGTCATTGGTAATGTCTTGGCTGCCTGAGTAACGGATGAAGAGGGGAGCCAGCGTGTCGCTGCGCTTATTAAGGTACGCATTGATTGATTGGGCTGCATCGTCGCTAATGAATATCGGACGATCTTTCTGGCCTTTACCGCGCACCATAAACTCACGTCGGCGCAGGTTGATGTGGTCTTGATTAAGATTAACCAACTCAGACACGCGCAGACCACCCGAGAAGAGCAGTTCTAATATTGCCTTGTCGCGCAGACCGGTTTCAGTTGATACATCGGGTTGGGCGAGTAGCCGTTCTACTTCTTCGCCATCTAAAAACGTGACTTGTTTCCGTTGGGTGCGTGCCAGCTCAATTTTATCTGAGCTAAGGGCAATAGGGATATCTCGCTTGGCGCAGAACCGTAGGAAGCTTCGCAGCGCGATGAGGTGGTAGTTCTGTGTGGTCTTGGACATAGTA
>JBPEXE010000065.1:0-2269 GCA_052031955.1 Saccharimonadales bacterium (SeqCode) | reverse complement strand
TCTAGTAGCTCCGCAGCCGATGGCTCAGCCTCAGCCGGTGGCGCCGCAGCCGGTACCTCCACCACCTCAGCAAGGCTATGCTCAGCCACAGCAACATCAAGCAGTGCAACAAGAGCCGGTCTATGGCCAGGCCGAGCCGCCAGTTCCGCCACAGCAAAATCAGCCACCTACCGTATAATAGGGGAATGCAGGAAATCCAGTCCTCGGCAAGACAGCTCGTAGATGAGGTTCAACAGGCCTTCGAAAAATTGGACATCGAATCGAAAACGAAGCAGCTCACCGACATGCAAGAACGCATGGCGGCACCTGATTATTGGCAGCAAACCGATAATCTTGAGGCTCAGAAAGAAGCAAAGCGGGCAGCAGATTTGGAAGCGCTGATTGCACCTTGGCAGACGCTCCGCAAGGATGTTAACGATATTGTGGAATTTACTGAGCTCGGTGACGAATCAATGAGCGATGATTTGCGGACTCGGCTTCAGACCTCGCAAGAAACATACCAGCAACTGCGCGGCGACCTGCGGTTTAGTGGCGAACACGATTCCCAGCCGGCGGTTATGACAATCCAGGCCGGAGCTGGCGGGCTCGATGCGCAGGACTGGGCGCAGATGTTGATGAGGATGTATACACGCTGGGCCGAGGCTCACGATAAATCAATGGCCGTGCTGAGCGAATCGTATGGCGACGAGGGTGGCATCAAAAGCGTGGCGCTTAAGTTTGAAGGTCCGTTTGCATATGGTTTGCTGAAAGGCGAGCATGGTGTGCATCGACTCGTGCGCTTGAGTCCGTTCAATTCTGCGAACTCACGTGAAACTTCATTTGCCATGGTGGAAGTAATTCCTGAAATTGAAGCCTCCGACATAGAACTGGATGAATCTGATTTGCGAGTTGATGTCTATCGAGCCGGTGGTCATGGCGGGCAATCGGTGAACACAACAGACTCGGCAGTACGTATTACGCATGAGCCAACCGGGATCGTTGTGAGCATTCAAAACGAGCGATCACAGACTCAAAATAAAGAAACTGCCATGAAGGTTTTGAAATCACGCCTGGCTCAACTGGCCGAAGAACAGCACCAAGAAAAGGTGAGTGATCTGAAGGGCCCAAATCAAGAAGCGGCCTGGGGTAATCAGATACGCTCATATGTGCTTCATCCATACACCATGGTCAAGGATAGTCGCTCAAACTACTCGACAAGTGATGTCCAAGCGGTGCTTGAGGGCGGGCTCGACGAATTGATTGATGCCTACCTGGACGCAACCCTGAGCGCTTAAGCGTAAACGGGTTGCAACCGCCGCTGTTATAGACGATAATAGGCATGCATGATTTTATTCGATAGGGTATCAAAAAGTTACGGCAAAAAATCCAACGCGCCGGCGCTCAATCGTCTCAGCCTACACGTTGAGCCGAAAGAGTTTGTGGTGGTGGTTGGTTCCAGCGGTGCCGGGAAGTCAACCCTATTGAAACTTATTACACGTGAAGAAAAACCTACCAGTGGCAAGATTGTGGTGGGTGGTATCGATTATGACAATCTGAAAGACCGACACATTCCGCTGTTGCGCCGTAAAATCGGTACAATTTTCCAAGACTTTAAACTACTGCCAAACAAGACTACCTTTGAAAACGTGGCCTTTGCGCTCGAGATTGTCGGTATGTCGAGCAAAGAGATTAAACACACCGTGCCAAAAGTACTAAAACTAGTTGGCCTTGAGGGCAAAGAGAAGCAATTCCCTCATCAGCTGTCTGGTGGTGAGCGTCAGCGCGTTGCGATTGCCCGCGCCGTTGTGCGCCAGCCAAAGATTTTGATTGCTGATGAGCCAACCGGAAACCTCGACCCTAAACACGCATGGGATATCGTGAATATTTTGAAGAAGATTAATGAACATGGCACAACCGTACTGTTAACAACTCACAACCAAGAGATTGTCGACAAACTGAAGCGCCGCGTTGTGACAATCGACGATGGCCAGGTCGCCAAGGACCAGGCGAGGGGAGGTTATCGACGAAAATGAAGCCACCTTCCATAAAACGCCGTTTTATATCGCTCTTCCGCATCGCAAATACCGGGCTTCACAACCTGTTACGAAATGCGTGGCTTACGACGGCAGCGGTTGCGGTGATGACGGTGACCATTACTATTGTGATGAGTGCTATCGTGGCGAACTTTGCCTTACAGGAGGCAATTGAGGAAGCTTCTCGTGATTTAACTATCTCAATATTCCTCCAAGACGGTTCAGACCAGACGACTCAAGAGGGCGAACTAAAATCA
>JBPEXE010000064.1:0-5771 GCA_052031955.1 Saccharimonadales bacterium (SeqCode) | reverse complement strand
ATATAACACAAAAATGACAAAAAAGCAATCTTCATGCACAGTATTTCTGCTCTAATTGCTCATTTCTGCTATGATTCTGGTATGAATGAAGTAATTCTCAAAACAAATACGTTCGATGTTGAAGTGCCAGAAAAGCCATTTGTTGGCCGTGAAGACGGTGGGCATATTCGCATCATGTCGCGCATTAAGGTTAAAGATCGTACCGAACTGAATACCGAGCAGACCATTGAGTATGCACTGCTCACGGCTCTGGTTGGCAAGGCGCTGGAGCGTGGCATGACACAGCGTGGTATTGAAATCGGAAACATTAACTGGCAAGAAATGGGTAACTGGAGTGTGTTTAAGCCGGAAGGAATTACGCTACACATGCACATCTTTGGGCGCGCCAAGGATGCCAAAGTCCAGAAGTATGGCGAGGCCGTGCAGCTGCCCTTTCGTGATACCGGTTTTTATGATGATTTTGAAAAACTGAATCCGGAGGATGTTCTGTCTGTGAGCCAACAGATAGAGCAACTTTTAGCAACAGACCAATATGCACAGCTCCAAGATTTGATAATCTCGTAGCGCTTACCGACCGTTTCGCTCTCGGTGTGAACAGCCAGCCCAGCAACATGGTCTGCGCTTACCGGTTATGAGTTCGATCTTTGTCCGTTCAATTCGATTGGCGCGAGTTTCAGGCTTTTTAGCGTCCTCAACCCAACAAATCCACTCGTTTCGTGCGAGTGGTGTTATATCCTCCCACGCGGACTGACTTTCCTCAATTGAAAGTAGAGCCTCTTTTAGGTCATTTGGTAGTTTGTGCACCACGCCGTTAGAAATTGCAGTTGTCATAGCTGTATTTTATACCTTTGGATGGCGTCTTGCTAGGTGACGCCTAAAAAATTCTTATGCTATACTCGAGCTAATAGCTGAGAAACAAATGACAAATAGCATGCCTTCAGTTGAAGCACCTCAGAACCAGCCTCCTGATTCGGAGCGCGGCCCATGGTTTGAGAAACTCAAAGCCAAGTTGCAGCAAATTGATACTCGTATTGTTGCAGGGGTTTTTGCAGGTGTTCTGCTCATTGCTTCGTTATTTGTACGGGTCATGCAGAATGGCGACCCCGCGCTTGGCGGCATTGTCTATGGTCAAGAATATGAAGCCAGTGCCGAAGAAGTAGGCGCGGTGGATGAAACAATCGAGAATGGTTTTCTGTTTGATCCGGGCCCTCCAGCAACCGACACAACCGACTATGACACATATGAGTTGCCTGAAACTACTGAGACTCTCAATGCGCGCCTGATAGAAGTCATGAATACTAGCCCTGCATTTGAAGGGGTGGATTCGATTTACGAGCTGCTCGAATATGATGATTTTGATAATCAGGGCAATGTGAAGGAATCAACCATCCGAAGTCTGATTGAAATCGGCGAAAGTGCCTTGGAGTAATTAATGAGAAATCTTTTCTGGCAAAACCAAATAAATCGTCACATGCAGGTTGCTGTAGCGATTCTTTTATCGATTCTTCTCGTGTTGCCATATGCCCTTATTGTTCGCGTTGCCTCTGCATCGTCACAGTTTGAGGATTTTGAAGGCTCAATTAGTAAGGAAGATTTTGTCCATCACGGTGGCCCTGCAAATTACATCCACACCAATTCTGCGAACGAAGCCTACGAAGGTAAGCGCGCGCTGAAGATTGTATCAACCAGCTCAAACTCAAAAACTCGAAAACTGGACGAGCTTACTCGATGGATTACGCCGATTGAGAAGCACAGTGTGGTGGCAGGCCAGAAAGTCCGCGTCGATGTATACATGAAGTCAAAAGGACTGAAGGAGAAGGCGACCGTTGCAATATCTTTCTTCGATGAAAAAGGCGACGGCACCTGGGGGGACGCATGGGTCAAAACGGCTACCAGCGCGAAGCAGCTGACCGGCGATACGGAGTGGACAAAGGTATCGTTAGCAACGGTTGCCCCAGCTGATGCGCAGTATGTACGGCCAGAATTTAGACTGTGGGATAGTGGCACAATATGGATCGATAATTACACACTTACTATCACCGACCCTGCATCTGATGGTGGCGCGACATCACCCGAGGATGAAGCGCAGCCCGGTCCGGTCGTAACACCTCCAGATTCTCGCGATGAGGGTGGTAGCGATGACGATGGTGCTGAAAATGAGGCACCAGAAGATGATGCCAAAGAGGGCGAAATTTTTGGCGCTATTCCCTATGAAGGGCCAAATCAATATGACTGGTCAGTGATACCGGAAGATCCGGTTGTACGTACTACTTTACATGGGATCAATCGGGCTGCCGGTCAGCAACTGTTTACCGTGGACTGTCTGCATTCACACTATGAATCGGATGATCCAATAGTTTTCCCGAACGACGCAGGAGCGTCACATAGCCATGAGTTCTTTGGTGATACGTCGTTGAATGCCTCGAGCACAACTCAGGACATCCTTGAGAACGAAGGCAACACCTGCCAAGTTGGTGCCGATAGAAGTGCCTACTGGGTGCCTGCCGCCTATCAAGACGGCAAGCTCGTTGAAGCTGATAACAATAAGTTTTATTACAAAGTTGGCAAGGTTGACCCAACCACGATTCAGCCAATGCCAGTTGGCTTGCGTATGATTGCGGGCAATGCGAACGCAACCGGTCCACAAAGTCGTCAGATAAACTATTACTTCGCCACAACCAGCGAGAAGAAAGTCACCGAACCGAAGACGCAAGTAAACAGTGGCCCTAACTTGTTTACCACGCGCGCCGACGAGAATGGATTGAGAATTCAAATTCAGTTCCCACAGTGCTGGGACGGAGAAAATCTGTGGCTACCAAAAACTGCCCACATGGCATATCCAACCAATGGCAAATGCCCTTCCTCGCATCCGGTTCCATTGCTACAACTCATGTTTAACTTGGGATACACCGATGCGACGGGTGGCGAGGGGTTCAAACTTTCATCGGGTGAATGGTATACAGCACATGCTGACTTTATAAATGGCTGGCACCCGGAAACTCTCGAGAAGTTGACGGATGTTTGTCTTCGCGGTAAGCGATATTGCGGAATCACGCGTAGTGATGCCGGTGGCTGTCAGACTCTGGCTGGTGTGCGAACCAATCGCTCAGGTTGCATCGAAATCAGCCCCAACCAAGACAACCCACGATTCTACGGAAAAAAATATTAGGGCGCAGCTCTAGCCTTAAGCATTTTGATATACTAAACCTAATAACAAAAGGAAAACTCACATGAATAAGACGTATACGGGGGCAGCTATGAATAGAAACCAAAAAGGTGCAATCGACATGATGTTGGTTGCTGCAGTTGCAGTTGTCTTGGTTGTTGGCGGGTTTGTGCTCTGGCGCATCACGTCATCTGATGAGTCAAGCGATGCCGATTCTAATGAGCAAGCCACTGAAGAAGTGTCTCAAGCCGAGTCTTCCGATATGGGCAACGAAACTGAAACCTCGCAAGAAGAAGCTTCTGACGGCAGCGATGAAGAAGTTGAGTCTTCAAGTGATGGCGGCACAACAATTAGCGTGCAAAGTGTCAAAATTGAGAATCTGTATGATCTCACCAACTATGTCCCTACTGAGGGCGAGTCAGACGTGCAAAACATCACAGCCGTATACGCCACTCTTGAAAATACCAGTGGTGCCGAGGTCGAATATTGGGTAGAAGATTTTTCAGCGGTGACGTCCGGTGGCGAAGTAGTTAATGTGGGCTTTAATGAAGATGCGGCGAACCAGTTTAATTATGTAACCCTAGTGGATGGCGGTAAGAAGGAAGTACGGTTCCTTTTTGACACAACAGAAGAACTATCTGAACTTCGCTGGGCGTCAGAAGAAGATCAAACGTCGGTTGAACTTTAAGTCAGCTTAACGCAACAGTGATGCCATCTTCTTCGTGATGAAGTTGGTTGCTCGCTGTGGTGCAAGTCGATAAAGTTTGTTCATGAACTTTGAATCTTTGCCGGTGTAGATATACAGCTTATCTTTTTCCATGCCGGTGACAATAATTTCGGCAGCCTCCTCCGCCGTCAGCATTTTGTACGAACTGGCATCAACGTCAGATCCACCAGGCGCGTCAACACCTGAGTTTGCGGTGATGTTTGTGGCGGTCGCACCGGGGAAGACGACCGACACGTGCACGTTTGTATTGTGCAGTTCCGCGTAAAGCCCCTCGGTCATTAATTTGACTGCCGCCTTTGATGCGCCGTAGATTGCTTGGCCAGGAACTGGCAAAAAACCACCCATACTCGACACATTAACAAGATGCGCCTCGGGGCGTTTGAGCAGCACCGGTAAAAATGCCTTGGTCATATATAACGTACCGTTGAAGTTTACATTCATGACGCGCTCAATAGCGTCGTACTCGAGTTCATTAATCTTTACAAACGGCTGGACAATACCGGCACAATTGATGAGCCCGTCGATACTGCCATGTGCCTTTTTGATATGACCGGGTAGTTTTTCAACCGTCACGCGGTCGGTGATATTTATGCTGTGTGTGCTGAGCTGCTTGGCGAGTGGGCCGGCGTCATTTTTAAGTTTCTTTAAGCCTTCGTCACTCAAGTCGAGTGCTGCAACACGTGCGCCACGATCGAGCAGCTCGAGTACAAGCGCGCCACCGATACCGCCGCCCGCGCCTGTCACCGCGATAACTTTGTTATGTACTTTCATGATGTCCTCCTTTTACTGCAAGTGTTTGCGCCAACGCATAATCCAGCGTGAATCCTGTGGCTTTGGCGTAACCGTCGTTGGCTTAACGGCCGATTTGCTACCATCGGCAATCGGCAAGCTGAAGTAAAATACGGTGTCTTTGCCGGGTTCGGACATGAACCAAACATCACCGTTCATTGCCAAAACGTATTGCTTGGTGACGAACATGCCGACACCGGTACCGGTAACCTTTCGGTGCTCGGGCGTATCGACACGGAAGAATTTCTCAAACATGTGTTCTTGCTGATCTTTTGGAATCGTCGGGCCGGAGTTTGCTATCGCCGTAACGAGCTGGCCCTTGTGTTTAGTGTGTGTTACTTTGACGTGGCCACTTTTGTGATTGTACTTAATGGCGTTCGAAACAAAGTTGTTGAGAATAATGCGGAGCTTGCCCTCATCAGCAAAGACATCAGCGGTGCTCTTTGAGTCGTATTTAAGTGACACTTTGCCTTCACCGGCCACGACCTTCATTGATTCGAAACAAGCTTCAACAAAGTCAGACATTTTCAGTTTTTGAATAGTAAACTCTTCGCGCCCGCCTTCGAGTCGCGCGGCATCAAGCATGTCGTTTACCAGATCGCGTAGTTTAAGCGTGCCATCATACGCGCTGTCGAGCAGCAACTTGTCTTTCTTGCTGAGTCGCTTCTCGCGATTCTCCTTAAACATCGATAGATACCCGATGATTGAGGTCATCGGGGCGCGCAACTCATGTGTTGCAATCGAAATGAATTCTTTGTTTCTCTCATCGTTCTCTTTTTCGCTGATGGCAATGCGCTGGGCCATGTAGTTCATGGTGTCGGCGAGCTGACGGAATTCTTTCTCCGATGAGCTAATATCGAGTTTATAGTCGAGACGCCCCGAGCCATATATCATCGCACCGGTTACGAGTTTTGCGAGGTTATCGGTCATGCGCTTAATGAAAAACGTACCCACCCATAAGAAGCCGATGATGAACAAGCCGCCGATTATGAATGTCACGAACTGAGCATCGCGCGATGGCCCCAAAACAATTGCTTCGGGGGAGGCAATTAAAATTGACCAATCTGACTCACCAACCTTTTCTGAAAC
>JBPEXE010000063.1:0-6691 GCA_052031955.1 Saccharimonadales bacterium (SeqCode) | reverse complement strand
CCCCGGGATGCAGGAATTAGGAACTTCGCCTCATGCTCAGATAATGCCAGGTCAGCATAATAATCATGTCGAATTACTTGTAAGTAAAAAAGTCTCACCACAACAATGAGACCTAAAAAGATAACAACCGCATATAATGTTGCGGTTCTACGCGCAGTTAACTGGGAGTGCTTATCATTCATCAGCGCCTCGCATTGTAACGGTTTTACTGGGCAAATTCTACGTCTGAAGGAGTTGATAGATCGCGTGCGACCTTACTTCGCTCAACTCGCTCTAGCGCCTGGAGTCGCGCTGCTTCAACTTGCAGCGATTCCTGCTCCCCGAGCAGTTCTGACTTTTGTGTTTCCAGCGCATTTACTTCGTACCCATAGGTTGTTTGCTTGGTAATTTGCGTGAGATACAAAAGACCGAGTAAACACAGAATGAGTGCCAATGTAATGGTCTGAGAGATTGGCCCGAGCCCTGACTTTGGATTGTTAAACTTTACAGAATTTTGGTTTCGGCGAATGGTTCGCGTCTGCCTCATCGCAAAAGAAGATGTGTAGTAAGACATGTGGTGGCAGTGTTAGTTTTTGTTTTTGATATCGAGATGCCTCTTCGCATCTCATGTAGTCCGGCGGGCGGCCCCTATTTTGGAGACCGCCTGCGGACTGCCCTATAAGTTTTGGTTAGCGTTAACGATTAATTAACGTACGTGTACCTTGACCTTATAGGCGCGGGAGCTTGTTCTTACCTGAATTGGCATAGAGCTCCTTTCCCCTGGTGGTTTTTATTTTTTGACTGCGGCTCGCAGCACAGCTGATCGAGACCGCGGATGGAGGTCAATTTCTTCAACGCCAAGAATGGGTTTCTTGGTAATCAAATCCATGGTGGATTCATACCCAGATTTACACCGTTCATTGAAGAAAGTCTTCACAATCCTATCTTCAAGTGAATGGAAGCTAATTATTGCTAATCGGCTCCCCGGCTTGAGCAGCGCCTCGACGTTATCTAGTAGCGTTTCGACTTGCTCTAACTCATTGTTGACGGCCAAACGAATGGCTTGAAAGGTGCGCGTCGCCGGATGCGTTTTTCCGCGACGATGGATGGTTGCCTCGATTGTGTCAGCAAGCTGTGTTGTCGTATGGAATGGTCGAGCGGCGACGATGGCATCAACGATGCGCTTCGTATGTGGCTCTTCCCCATAGCGACGCAAGATCTGCGTAAGTTCCTGCTTGCTTGCCCTGTTAACGATGTGTGCGGCGGTTTGTTCCTGCGACTGATCCATTCTCATGTCGAGCGGACCTTCGCGCATAAAACTAAACCCGCGTTCAGCGTTATCGAGGTGTGGTGACGATACACCCAAGTCGGCTAAAACCAAATCAAAGGTTTGGCCGGCTTCTGCCAATGATTGTGCGGCTGATGCAAAATCTGAGTGCATTGGTGTGGCACCAAGATCTTGTAAGTCCTGCACACTCGCAAGTGCGTTACTGTCCCTATCGACAAGTGTTGCCTTGGAAGGTTCTCCAGTTCTTTCTAATATGGCTCTGGCATGACCGCCATATCCTGTGGTGAGGTCTAAATACGACTCCCCCGGATGTGGGTCAAGCACTTCGAGCACCCGCTCTAGAAGCACTGGAATGTGTTGTTCATTGGGTTGTGGTGTAATCAAGATCACCTACTCAGTAGTCAGTTATTTGTTTTTATTGTAAATTTTTGTTTTTGTATGTCTAGCTTTGTGGAGTTGATTTCATGGAGATTTGAAAAATCTCCGGATAAATCCATGCTAAACGTTTTGAGAGACTTTTGTGTGAGGTGGAGTTTTGGGAGGTGTTACTAAGGAATGTACTAAGGTGTTTTGGAAGTGGTTGCCTTCGACCACTTACCGACTACCAAGTAGCTGATCTCGAATACGTTTTTGTTTTTGTTAAAGTGCCCTACTTATATTTGGCCATTACACGCCAGTAATCGCCGACTCTTACCGCTACTACATCTTTGTCAATCATTGCATAGTCTAGTAGATGCTTCTCTATTGAGATGCGACCCTGCTTCTGATCCATAGTAGTTTCAGATTTGCCCATTCGGAATTGAACGTTGAGATCCGCCACTGTTTCGTCGAGAATATCGCCGGCCAGTTTCGGTTCTACCTTTTCGTTCCAAACCTTCTTGGTATAAATGTGCAAGTAATTTTTGAAGCCACGCGTAACAACTACTTCTCCGTTACCAAACTCGTGACGAAGTTCGGCGGGTATGGTTAACCTGCGCTTGTCGTCGAGCTTGCGTTCGAAGTAGTCTACTTGTCCCATGCATTTGCTTCATTATTACTATTTTTTGTGGTGGTGGTGTTTTTTATTTTGCTGTGTGTAGCTTGTTTTGTGCTACCCACGGTTACCCACTGAACCCAGTCTACAACCCACAGCTACCCACGTCTAGTCTTTTTTTGCATTTTTCCCCAGAAAGTATCCCAATAAACATATATAGTGCTAGTGCTTATGCGCGCACACAATATGTGTGGAGTTCTTACTTAATTTCGTCGAGGCTTGTGACAACTGTCACGCCCTCTGGAATGTCACTATCAGCGGTTTTGTACTTAGAATCCGGTCGACGCAAGTAGACAACCTTCACGCCGGCAACGTCAAGCAGGCAACGAATCGCTTCAAAACGATCGTCCACCACCTTAATGGATTCAAAACTTTGCGTTTCGCTAAAATCAGCAAAAATGAGGCGACCGTCATCAGTATGTGAGATTCTATCGCGAATGTACGGACCCTTCGTACCCGGCACAATGGTGGCGCAGTCTGCCTGCCCTTCATGCGCGAGCTTGGCGGTTTGCAGCCCGGCATTCGTCGCAGTTGTCACAATCCAGTAATTCTCATGGCGCGCCAAAAGTGGTTCAGCATCGTTATACAGATAGCTGCCGGCAACCGACCCACATTGCGCAATCACGTCACCAAATTCGATCCCCTGCCTGCCATACAGCTCGGACATAGAAACCGTATCATCGCTCTCAACAATAGTCCTGACCATGTCATTCACAACATCATCATCAAGCCCAAATCTCTCAGCCGTGCTCATAATCAGTGCGGATGCAAAGTCATCGGGCCGAAATAATGTTCGGTCCCAGTCCGGGATCAATAATTCAGACATTGGCTTCCTCCAAAATGAGCCGCGAAACTTTGTCGGCATCATGGCGAATAAAGTTCCGCTCCGCCACCATTAAATTATCGTTGCCCGAGCGTTGAACCGGTGTGTCGCTGATGAGAGCAGCGCCAACCAGCTTCACGCCTGTCTTTTTGAGAACGCCCTCATCTGCCTCAACCGGCATTTCACCGCTGTTAGCATACTTTTCGAGCAGCCCCTCGGGTGGTGGCGAATCGTTATATATGAGGGTGTCAATTCTGTCGACGCCATCAATGTATTCACCTATCTGGTTCAAGTAATCACTGACCTTAAAGCCATCTGTTTGGTGCTTTTTATTCACCAAATTGGCCACCATGACCACGCGAGCCTTCGTGGCCTCAAGTGCTTCTGCCATACCTTTCGTAAGGAGTGCCGGGATGAGCGAACTGTACAAGTTACCAGGTGCGATAACCACCACGTCTGCATCGATTATCGCCTGCTCGGCCTTTGGGTTGATGCGCGCATCGGGTGTCAGCATCATAAGCGGCCGATCTTTGCCGCTAAAGGTGTTTACCTCAACCTCAACTTGCCCCTTATAGTGCTCTCCGTTCAAATCCATCTCCAGGGTCGTATCCTCGAGTGTGACCGGTATCACCTGGCCCTGCACATCGAGCACTTTTGAAACAGTTTCAATCGAGTCGGCAAAGCTATGGTTCATCTGCTCCACGGCGGAGATGAACAAGTTGCCAAATGAATGGCCGGCCAGCGAGCCCTTTTCGAAGCGAAAGTTAAACAGCTCACGCAGGTTGTCCGGCGCACTCGAAAGAGCAACCAGACACTGTCGCACATCACCTGGCGGCAAGGCCCCCAACTCATCCCGCAACTTCCCCGTTGAGCCGCCATTATCAACCATGTTCACAACCGCACTCAGGTTCTTCGTGTAATTCTTCAAAGACGACAACAGCGTAAAGCTACCGGTCCCACCGCCGATGACTACCACCTTGGGATCATTCGACTGCTTCGATTTGCTCATAACTACTTCCTACGTGGCGGGCCTGGGAAAAACGCATTCGTGCGTTTCTTATACTTCTTAAACTCTTTATTGTCTTCCCATTTCTTCTCAAGCATCGGAATACCACTTACCTTCAACAGGAGCCAGGTAATCGCCAGAGGGCTTACCACCGCGTATAAACCATAACTACTACCGACCACAACAACCCACAGGCCCCACCATTGCGTCACTTCGCCAAAATAGTTTGGGTGTCGTGTGAAGCGCCAAAGGCCGTTCGTCATAAATTCGGGGCCCTTCTTGCCCTTACCCTTCTTGCCCTTTTTTGCCTTAGCGGGCGCTTCCTGCTTCTTCTTCAGGAATTTTGTAAGCTGGTAATCACCGACTGCTTCAAAGTAGAATCCAACCAGCCAGATGATGCTTCCGGCTATCGCCAGTGCGGTAATGTCGGTATTTTCTGCCGCGGCGGCTGCAATAATAGGTGCGCCAATAATCATCATGAAGAGGCCCTGCAGCATGAATACCTGCAGGAATGAGCGCCACCAGTGAGTACTGCCCCACTCTTCTCGCCACTTGGCATAGCGCCAGTCCTCGGGTTTACCGGCTTTGCGCGTCAGGATATGCAAAAACAACCGTACACTCCAGATAGCAACCAGTACATGAACCAGAGAAAACAGATTATTCTGAATATCACCCATCTGCATCGAGACAGCCAGAGCCATTACAAAAAAGCCGACTCCCCAACCGACATCAACAATGCTGGTGTCGCGTTTAATTTGAGCCAGTACGTACATGGCCGACATAAAAATAAATGTCGACGCACCCGCAATCGCAAGGACGTCAGTTATCGACATCGTTATATTCCTCTTCGATTAGAGGTACATTATAGTACTTCGTCAGGATATATCCAACCATGGCCGCCCCTGGCAACGCCAAAATGATTCCGGGTATGCCAAAGAGAAGCAGCCCTATCATTGTCGCAACGGTAACAATAAATGGCGACATATCGAGGGCTTTACCGAAGATGTTAGGCCGAATGAAGTAGTTACTGAGCGTCGAGTAGGTCTGCACCAAGACAACACAAAGCAACGCCACGACCGGAGAGATTGTGAGCGCAACCAATACCGCTGGTATCAAACCAATTAAGCCACCGACGACAGGAATAATGTCGGTGATGCCGGCGATAATCCCTAACGCGAGTGCGTTTGGTATGGAGAGTGAGCGGAAAATAATATAGGACGCCAGTCCCATCAAAAAACTTGTCAGCAACTGACCGCGAATGTAGCTACCCACAACTTCAACAAACTCACGCTCCAAGTCATCCAAGCGCGACTTCCATGCCTTCGGGGTGATACTACGCACAATACGCATAAGGTACTCGCGCTCAAGAAGCATGTAGACCGTAAAGAAGAACGTAAACAGAATCGCTTCAAACGTTTTTGAGACACCGGAGATGAAGCTGCCACTCGAGGCCAGTCCATCAGTGATAACCTTTGAGGCATCCAGGTTTTCGTATGCGCGCAACATGCCGTCAACGTAATCCGCCGTCCACGAGTACTGCCTCAAGCTTTCGATGTAGACCGGCAGATCACGCGTAAATGTGGTTACCGTATCAAGCAACGATACAGCGACTACACCTGCCAACACGAAGATGCCGCCCACGAGCAGTAGCAGCGAAAACGCCAGCGCGCTTGAGTGTTTCAGTCCTTTCGACTGGAACCATTTGATGAGTGGTGCTATCGCCACCGCGAAAAGCAATGCAAACAACAGATAGAAGATTAGGTTCTGGAGCTTTACGAGCACTGCAAAACCGACAAAAATCAGTACAACACGCCAAATTGTTTTGCGACTGATTTCAATCTCAAGTTGTTGTTTTGCCATGCACCACCTGTTTGAGCACCGCTTCAACCAAACGGCTCATGCGGTGCACGTTTCTTTATCTTAGAGAGTATCGTTGAGATAGAGTTGAACCGCGTTTTCGAAGTATCGTTCAAAGTCGCCGCTCTTACATGCAATCTCGAGGTTTGCTCGTGCCGCTGCCGGTTCGTCGGCTGCATCAATCTCGTCGAGCAGGTTCTGTTCGTAGTTGTCGACACAGAGATTCTTCTCGGCTGCCTCATAGAGTGAGATGTCGAGCTCGTTGGTCGCGCTAAACAACACGACGCCTGAGAAGAAGAACACATTAACCATCAAAGAAACGATGGCAATTGCAGCGAGCATATCTTTCTTGATATAACCGCGCACTTTTTTAGTAAGTTTTTTTCGGTTAAATTTCATTGAGTTTTCCTTTGACTCTTATGCTAAAAGTTTACCGATATTTTACTCTCGAGGCAAACCGCTTTTGGTTGAGCTGTGAAAACTCCAATAATCTTGCTAGCGCTCCATGCCTATTCGACGCTGTTGATGGTGTCTATGAGTGACTTTTCAAGCTCTGATTTCGGCTTAAAGCCAGAGGTAGATTTTTTCGGTTGCTTCTTGTTTGCCGGCCGTGAGTTTGACTTTGGCTTGTGATTGCTGCGCGGTTTCTGGGCTGATTTCGCAGGAGGTTTCGTAGCTTTCTTTTCATCTGGCTTCTTAGACTCC
>JBPEXE010000062.1:0-3686 GCA_052031955.1 Saccharimonadales bacterium (SeqCode) | reverse complement strand
AGGCTATACACTTCATCTGGCTGGGCGTCTTTCATGGCTCGCGTTAGGGCCGATAAATCGAGCAGGTCTGCCGTTACAATTTTGAGAAATGGGAATTCCCGCTGAAGCGCTTGGTATCGTGGGTGGGATGCTTCGGTCTGGCCACGGAGCATACCATATACTTCATAACCTTTGTCGTGTAGGAGTTGTGCCAAATGTCCACCGTCTTGTCCGGTGACGCCTGTGATGAATGCAGTAGCCATAGTCGCTGGTTTCCTCTCTTTTTGCTGTGTGTATATGATACACGATATTAATGTATGGTCGCAGGAAAAATGGCACTCTTTGATATCATCAATTCATGGCAAACAAGTATTTAGTAATCTCTCCAAACGGCTACGGCAATATCGGCGATGATATTTGCGCCTATGGCGGCAAAGCAGCCATCGAGCATGTGGATCCATCTGCAGAAGTTGTTATAACCAGACCGCCTATGAAGACAGCATTAATTGACGCGGCTGATTATGTGGTTTTGAGTGGTGGCGGAATCATTTACGACCGTGCCGAGAAAAATGTCGCAAACTACATGAATTATTTGGACGAAGCCAACAAGCGCGGCAAGAAGTCGGCTGTGCTTGGTGTTGGCGTGCAAGGTATTGTGACTGACGAAGGCCGAGAACGCTATCGCAAATCACTTGCGTTATCAGAATTCATATCCGTACGTACTCAAGAAGACGTCGATATGCTTGCAGAGATTGGCTTAAAAGATGTGCAAGCTACTTTTGATATCGCCTTCCTCGTTCCGCCGCTCCTAGAATCTATGCCAGTGTCATGGCTACGACGGCGTAAAGAACAAAAACTGCTCGCCAGCTCCGGCAAGCCGCGTATTGGTATCTGCATGATTAACCTGCGCATGCTCAAGCGCGCCAACTATCCAGGTAGCGAGTTTGAAGATTTTGACAACACAATGGATGAATTTATTGCAAGAGCCAAAGACAGCTTCGATATTTATCTGATTCAACATGCCGGCGAAGACGGCAAACTGATGCGCGCTCTTGCCAAGCAACACGGCGTGACGTTTGTGCCCTACGCCAAAATTGAAGACGCGCCAACCACCTACCGCCTAATTAAGAGTCTTGATTTGATGATTGGCGTACGCCTTCACTCGATTTCGCTAGCACTTATGGCCGGCGTGCCTACGATTGCAGTCGGTAGCAATGGCGCCAAACAGAAACGGCTCATCGACTACGCTCTTCCCTCAATGAAGGATCAGTTCTTTAGTTTTAAAGACGTGCCCAAATTGCGCAAAACGCTTCAAAAAATTGCCAAGACCGGAGAGATTCAGCAAACGCCTCTTCCTAAGTCTGAACGCGACAAAATTTCTAAGCTCAACAATGCAAACCTCGCGCTTTTAAAGAAGTTGATCAAGGACTAATTCGAAAACGTCTGAGTAAGCAAATCGGCATTCTGCTTGGCCGTTCTGGTCAGAAATGCGTAATCTTTTTGAGTCAGTTTAATGATGTGCTTTGCTAAGGCCTCAGAGTTGACCGAAAGCTCGTGCAGTAGCGTATCCAGTTCTTTAGGTTTGTGATACATGACCAGCTTGTTGGCCAGCTTCATGTCATTAAGCAACTTGTACTGCTTCTGCCCATGGTAGCCCAGCACAATAACCGGCACGCCAAGCATGAAGGAAAATACCGCCCCGTGAAATCGTTGCGTCAGCACTAAATCTTGCTTCGCATAAAGCTTGAGAAGCTTGTGTAAATCACCGACTTTTCGATATGAATAGACTTTTACGCCATAGGATTGTTTGTAGTGCTCCGCCATATCAAGGTCGTCGCGACTTTGCGTAATAATTGTGACGTCAAATTGCTCGGCGATATGCTCAATGTTTTTCTCAAATGAGTTTTTAAAGTGCAAAGCGTTCACTTTTTCTTCTTTTGAGAAGGCGAGCTTTAAGTCGTTGACCAGATGTTCTTGGTTGCTCAATACAACACCTAATTTCGGCTTTTTGCCACCAATTGCCTTGCGTCTCTTGTGTGTTTTTTCGGCCTTTTTACGGTAGTGGGAATAATCAAAACTAAAGGCCAGGTCTTGCGTAGCCTGAGCAGTTTTGACGCCAAACTTCTTCAGTCGATCAGCATCAAGCGTTGAGCGCACCGTTAACAAATCCATCTTGTTGAAGGCGTCTTTGTATCTCTTCTCGCCCGCTTTGGTAACAATTCCCTGTTCACCCAAACCAAGGCCAATGGTTTTCTTATTGTTCTTTAAGCCATAATCGATATACGCCAGGTAGTTTTCCATGTTGTCTTTGTTGGCGTCGTAGATAATGCCTCCCCCGCCCAACATGATTGCGTCTGCCCAATTTGCGAGTTCGTCCTCAAAAGGCGGTGCCGTAACCTTGACGCGAATCTTCTTACCGGCCTGTCTGGCAAGCTCCTGAGATACCACCGCGCAGATGTCATCACCAGCGTTGCCATACCCGTTTGCTGAGGCTACTAATACGTTCACTCGATTTATTCCCTTTTGTTAGATGTCGCTTGATATACTATAGCAAGTAATGAAACAAACGATTATACGGGCGGACAGCGAAGAGCCATTTTTTCGTGAGCTGAATGAATACAAGCAGCTTCTGTACTTTTTTACGTGGCGAGATTTTAAGGTTCGCTACAAGCAAACCTTCGTTGGTGTCCTTTGGATGGTTCTACAGCCACTTTTGTTTGCAGGAATTATTTCGCTCGTCCTAACCCGCCGCTCGGAACTCTCATTTGGTTTTGATGGCGCATCTGATATTGTGGTGATTTTCTTGGGATTCTCTCTCTGGCAGTTCTTCGAAGCGTCTGTTACCGGAGCTGTCAGCGGCATCGACTCAAACCGCAGTCTCGCAACAAAGATTTACGTACCGAGTGCAATTTTTGTGCTTGGACCAATTGCTGCTCGCCTCGTAGACCTGGTTCTCAAGCTCGGCGTGTTCTTGGCGCTTGTCTTAGTTACCGGTAGCGAAATCCATCTGCTTGGTTTTGCTATGGTGATTTTTGTTACGCTCATCCTCGGGCTCATCTCAGCCGGACTTGGCTTTATGTTTGGGCCGATAAACGTACGCTGGCGAGATATCACACTCACACTCCCCTTCATTACACGACTAATGTTTTTCACCACGCCTATCTGGTATCCGTTTAGCCTCATCCCGGAGAATTGGCAACCAATATTCCTGCTCAACCCAATTGTCGCCGGCATGGAGCTGGCGCGAAACGCTATGTTTGAGCCATCGGCTGTTGATTATTCGCTCCTACTGACATCCGGCGTAGAAGTGGTTGTATTGTTGCTCGTTGGTATCCCAATATTCAAGAAAACTAAAACAATTATGGCGGACTACTACTAATGGCTGATAAAGATATTGCAATTAAGGCGGAAGGTATCACCAAAACCTTTATGATTGACGGTGGTCTTCGCGAAAAGAACCTCACCAGCCTTTTTGCAAAGAAGCGCTCCTTTCGGGGCATGAATGAAACCGGTCGTATCCGCGAGGGCAAGTTCTTTGCGCTCGAAGATATAAATCTAGAAGTGTACCGCGGTGAGACACTCGGCATAATTGGTTCTAACGGTGCCGGTAAAACCACGCTGTTGAAGATTTTCTCGAAAATTTTGAAGCAAAGCCAAGGTTCATACACTATGAATGGTCGTGTCTCGAGTTTGATTGGCGTTGGCAC
>JBPEXE010000061.1:0-5042 GCA_052031955.1 Saccharimonadales bacterium (SeqCode) | reverse complement strand
AAGCCGCGACGCCACTCGCAGCAGCTGTTGGCTATAAGCTTGAGCGCGCACTACTTCAACCGCGAAAAGTTGTGAAAGATCATGGCTCAAAAAGCTCTGTCGAGGGTGATTTTGAGGAGGGCGACAAGGTTATCTTGCTCGATGACATGATTACAAAAGGTGATTCAAAGCTCGAAGCGATTAAACAAGTTGAAGATGCCGGTTTGGTTGTTGACCGACTCATCCTGCTGGTGGACAGAGAGCAGGGTGGCATGAAGCTGGTGGAAGATGCCGGCTATACAATTGAAGCAGCTATGACCATGACAGAACTGATGGACACATTGCTCGAAATGGGCAAGGTTAACCAAGCTCAATACGACGAAGTTATCGAATTTATTCGTAACAACTAATCTCTAAAAAGTTGGCTGACCGATTCGTTCCCGTTGATGCGGGTAATCGCCTCGGCGAGCAGGGGCGCACAGCTGAGGACTTCTATCCTATCGATGCGCTTTTCTTTTGGCAGGGCAATGGTGTCGGTGATAAAGAGTTTATCAATTTCGGACGCTTCCAATCGTTCAATAGCCGGGCCGGATAGCACACCGTGCGTAATGGCGGCATAGACCTTCTTGGCGCCTTTTTGCTTGAGTGTTTTGGCAGCCTCGCAGAGTGAACCGGCGGTCGCAATAATGTCATCCACCAAAACAACATCTTTGCCTTTGACCTCACCAACAACACCGCTAACTTCTGTCGTTGTGTCGTTAATACGCTTTTTATGAACAATCGCCATCTCGGTGCCCAGGCGTTCAGCGTAGCCCTCGGCCATTTTTGCACCACCGACGTCTGGCGATACGATTACGGCATTCTTGCTGAGTGACTTTATCTTGTGAATAAAAATATTTCGGGCGTAAAGGTGGTCGAGCGGGATATCAAAGAAACCCTGAATCTGGTGGGCGTGTATATCAATAGTTACAATGCGATCCGCGCCAGCTGTAGTCAGTAAGTTTGCCACCAGCTTAGCCGTAATAGGCGTGCGTGGGCGATCTTTACGGTCTTGTCGGGCATACCCAAAGTAGGGAAGAACGGCGGTAATGGTACGGGCCGAGGCACGCTTGAGGGCATCGATTGTAATCAGCAGATTCATGAAGTTCTCGTTCACAGGCTCAGAGGTGGGTTGGATGATAAACACGTTTTTACCTCTGACATTTTCGTTCACCTGAACACCCGTTTCGCCATCGTTAAACTTGCTAATCGCCATGTCGAGTGACTTAATGCCGATTTCGTCTGCAATCTTTTTGGCCAGCTCGGTATTAGAACCCCCATCAAGAAGTACCAGATTCTTTGCCATGGTACGCACCTCCTGTTTGAATCCATGGTACTACACAACGCACGTTTGTGCTGTGCGTCAACGTGATAATTATCAGTTTTTGAAATAAACACGAGCTGTTACGATGAAGGTGTCGTTGAACTTCAACAAAAGGAGGCACTGCGCGTGCTACTACGACAAGCCGAAAGGCTACTCATCACCGCGCAGAGCCCGAAGGTCTTTGCGTGTGTGGTTCTACTCCTCGAGGTGCTTCACAATCTGCACCGGTTCATCCCGGGGTCGAATGTGTGGCTCGCCGAGCGAGCTCCGTGGCTGCTGGTTAGCATCAGCCCGGCTCAGGAAAACACAATCGCTGCGGCGTCCGTGATGTCATTCTGGCTGTTCATGGGTATCGGCGTTCTGCGTCGAGTCCTGCCCAAGCTGGTGTGGTACATCGTCGGACTCTACGGTCTGTCGTTTTCCGAAGAACCTTCTACCCGTCTGGGTCGGTTTGCGAAGTCTGCGTCTGACGGCATCACTCACGCGAGTGAGAGCCGTGGACTAGGACTGCGCGCCTACCGGATGCTCGGGTACGTACGTGTTGATAAACTCTGGATCGTCATGATGGCTCGCAGGGGTTGGCGCCTCTCCGTGCTGGCACCTTGGGTGCTGGTGATGGTCTCTGCAGAAGTTGTCGGCTGGTACTTCATCGGTCAATGGCTTCGCCCACACATCAACACACTAAACACAACAGTGACCTATCTGGCTGTCGGCTACCTCCTCGTGGTGGTGGCCAAGTGGGCATCGGTCAGGTTCGTTCCAGCGACGCTATGGCTCCGCTTCTACGCGTAGCCAGCCCCCTTTAATCGGTCGCAATTGCGACGTCTGAACTGGGGGTTAGTCTGAAATAAACTCCATGTTATAAAAATCTGCCGTAAAGGCTGAATACAAGTACGCCAATGCCAAGAAGGCGGCGGAAAGTATTTACCCCATAAAGTATCTCCAGCGCACACCATACCCACAAAAAGAGACTGCTCAGTAGGTAGGTATACTCCGAGAGATTATCACTCGTCAGCTTTGCAATTATTAAGAATACAAACCAGCCAATGATAGGCAGATTCGGTCTTTGTGCGATAACAGTATCGCCATTTTTGGTTTTAAAGATATTCATAACTTTAGTTTAGGTGTTGTGACCGGTAATAACAAAGTGTTCGTGCCGGCCGCGACTCTGCGTGGATCCCTCGGTGAGGGTGCAGAGCCGCGGCCGGCGTGGGTGGGGTCAGGCGGGAACGGGGACGAGCTCCTCCGTGTGCGTCAGGTTCTCGGCGCCGCCGGCGGGCTGGTCGACGATGTCCGTCGGGGCCGTTCCGTCGTCGGGGTCGAGCCAGTGCAGCTCGGCGTTGAGCTTGTCGATGTCGACCACGGCCTGGAAGGCGTCGATGATCTCGCTGACCACCGTGTCGTCCAGGTCGTTGAACGACCAGATGAGCCGGTTCCAGGTGCGGAGCCGGGTCTCGTCGTCGAGAGGCGAGAACGTGGCGCGATGGGCGACGTAGCGTCGATTCCCCATCAGAGCGTTGTCCAGTGCCTCGATGAAGGCGTACGGCACGAGTGCCGTGGCCCTCTGGCCGATGACTCGGTTGATGGCGGCGAGTGCGCACACGCACCCAGCGTCATCTTCCCATGTTCCCTGAGTCCATCCCTTGTCCCGGATGTAGGCGATCGCGTCAGCGAACACCTGTCCGATTGAGAAGGTGGACTCGTCATTCCGAAGCTGCATGGTAGTACCCCTTTCGGTAGTCGCCTCGAAGCCATCATTATATCAAACCAGAACACAAAGTTTAAATAAATCAAACAATCTAACAGATTGAATCAAAAAATCTTATGCTGTTTTAAGCATGGGAGTGGTATAGTGAGTGCATTCAGGAATTCTAGTCAGTTACCCGGTTCGTGTGCCGACATAGAATGGTCGGCCTGTTAGATTAATGAAAAGGAAATTTTCATGGCAAGTAAACTATATGTTGGTGGTCTTCCATTCGCTTACGGCGACGATGACCTCAAGAACATGTTCACCGAGTACGGTGAAGTTGTTTCTGCAACCATCATCATGGATCGCGAAACCAACCGCTCTAAGGGCTTTGGTTTTGTTGAGCTAGATTCAGAGGACGCTGCTAAGGCTGCAATCGCTGCTTTGCACGACTCAGAACTCGATGGTCGCAAGATTACTGTTGATATGGCACGTCCTCGTACGTAGTTTGTTCAGCATTTAAAAAACCGCTCGTTCCCCTCGGGGTTCGGGCGGTTTTTTTGATCATGCATTGGCGGCTTCGCAACTTTTAATGCCGGTATTGAAAGTTGAGCGGGGGAATCATGGAAGGGACATATTCTTACGAAGCAGGCTCGAAACTGTAATATTTCCGACGTGGAGCCACCTCCGGGGTTCGAACCCGGGACCTCAGCTTTACGAAAGCTGCGCTCTGGCCAACTGAGCTAAGGTGGCTCGTCAAAGTCGACTGGCAGCTCTCACGAATTGTCAAAGCCAATTCGTTGGCGCTTTTCGTCGTCTTCTCCTCTAGATTTTGAATAACAAGTATTCAAAATCTGATACTAGCAGAAAGACAATAAAGGGGAAATGCAGTTTTTGCCTGAAACACTTTTCTAAATTTGAAATGTGATATTTCAAATTTGTAAGGAGAAGGTATACAGGCGGTTGGCATGTGTGCAACAAATCCAGAGCCGGAATGACTTGGATGTGGCGGAGAGGGAGGGATTCGAACCCTCGAAGCGTTTCCGCTTACACGATTTCGAGTCGTGCGCCTTCAGCCGCTCGGCCACCTCTCCTCGTCGTTTCAGTCGCGTCGCGACTCGGATTCGCTAACTTTGGGACACAAATGCACCTGATTATTCTATACCAGACTGGTCGGCTTGTTCATATAACTTCGCACAAAAAGCATCAAAAAACTCAAATGTGGCCGGGCCAAGATTGTGAACTTCGCGTTCAGAGGCACGCAGGGCAACACCATACATAGCAGCAAATTCTGCGCGGATACCAACAGCATGTCCATCTCTGCCAAGCAGGTAGCTCTCAAATCGTGCGCGCTCGGGGCCCGATGGGTCGGTGGGGAGGAGTTGATTGATGGCACGGCGCGCGGCCGACTTTTTCGTCTCTGGCAGCTCAGCATTTGCAAAAAACTCTAAATCTTCTCGAGTGATAATGTAACCAATGCCACCTTCCGGCAGGTGAAGCGGAGTGCACATAACAGTATTAAAATCAGTACGTGCCTGTGCCAAAAGAGCGGCCTCTGCATCTGGTGCGTCATCAATTGACATTGTCGCTCGGCCAATGAAGCCGCCCAAAGCAGCCCAAATCTCTTGCATTGTCGCAGGGTCGGCATCAATAATCAGTCTCTGCCGTTCTCCATTGGATGTATCCATATCGTCTATTAAATAGCAGATGCGATTTCCATGCTACTTATGCTAAGTTGTGGAATGACAGGGGAGTAGCTACAATTACTGCAGGCATTTTGCGGGATTAGTATAGTGGTAGTACGTATGCTTCCCAAGCATGAGGTACGAGTTCGATTCTCGTATCCCGCACCAGCGTCAGGACAGCCTTAGGCTGTGCTGACGCTGGTCTGAGCTTGAATCTAACTCGTATTTCTGCGAAGCAGAAAAGAGTTCGGCGTAGCGAGGTGCACGCAAAGAAAGCACGCAGTATTTTCTTTGCGACCGAGCGGAGAAGGCGAAGCCGCTTTCTCGT
>JBPEXE010000060.1:0-13286 GCA_052031955.1 Saccharimonadales bacterium (SeqCode) | reverse complement strand
AGAACACAAGCGTAGGCGAGCACGATGGCTGTATCGTTGTTCAAGAGAAAAAACCACTCTCTGAGAGTGAGCAGGGGATTGGTTTGAGCTTTCGTACGGCAATTCGAGTCGCGATTTTGGTGCCCGGTGATGTTGTTAAGAGCCTAGAAATCGTCGATATGCTCACGTCACAGCTACCGGACCAGTTTATTATTACGCCTCGCATCCAGAACAATGGCAACGTTTCGGTTGATACGGAAATTACATCCAAACTGGATTACTTCTTTGGCATGAACCACACAACTATCGGTGGCCGATACCCGGTGCTGAGGGGCGAAGAGGGCGAGTGGAACTTTGCTCACGAAAGACCGTTCTGGGGCGGCTTTTACAAAGCAAGCGTGTCTGCGAGTTATGACCAGAACTCAGATACGTTTATTGGCGAGGAGAATCTTGACGATACGACGCTGACCCACCCTGCCAAGTGGGTATTTATCATCCCTCATCCCGTAGCATTCGCCGTAGAGCTCTTGGTTTTACTCGTTGCAGTATTCCTGGCAATCAGCACGTTGCGACGTCGCAAGCGTAAAAAGGCAATCAAGAAAACATGGTCGACTCACACCGTGAAGACAAATGACAATATTAAGTCACTTGCCAAGACGTACAACATTGGCTGGAAGCAGCTTGCAAAAGCGAACAAACTAAAAGCCCCGTATACCCTCGATCCTGGCACGAAAATCAAGGTACCGGGGCATGCCAAAACGGAAACAGCCAAGAAAGCCAAGAAGCCCAAGAGTATCGATGGGATCAACTAGGTTTTTATCGCTGATACTGGCGGTGGTGATTTTTCTCGGTTTTGCTCTGTTTGCGCCCCAGCCGATTACACAACCGGCATATGCTCTGAACGCATTCATTGACCCGAATGGCGATGGTGCCACCGGTAACTGGGCGACCACCGGAGGAACAACATTTAGCACGGAAGTTGATGATGCTACGCGTCAGCCTGCCGCGCCCGGTACTTCTGACACCAACACTGCCGCAGCCAATAACGGAGGCAGTATCAATTATCGGATGGGTACAATTGTTGGCGCCACGACAGTTTCTGATGTTCAGGTTTGGATTTACCATAACGATGGCTCAAACGGACAGATTACGGTACAGCTGTATGATGACAACGAAACCACTGCGCGCAGCACATCAGCAACCCTGACCCAAAGTACCTCAAATGCCTGGCACTCGGTAACGTTTAGTAGCTTAACGCTCACCCAGGCACAACTTAACACGCTCACCATACGTCTGACGGCCGGAAAGAACGGCGGTGGTGCTCCGGCCACAATAACAGTGCACGAGCTATATGCCGATGTGACCTACTCGAATGTTTCTCCTGCATTTGAACAATCTGCGTATCGCTTTTTTACGAGCATCAATAGTACCGATGTTGGTGCGCCACTGGCTGCACAAGATAGTTCAGCGGTACTGAATTCTGGCGGTGATGATTTTAGGTTGAGAATGCTGTTGCATGTCACGGCTGCAGATTTAGGCGTGAGTGGCCAGGCATTTAAGCTCCAATTTGTTGATCGTGGCGCGGGCTCATGCAGTAGCCCCAGCGGAGGAACCCCGGCCACATACACTGACGTAACAGGCGCTACAGCAATTGCCTACGATAACCTGACTGGTGGCGTGAGTGATGGTGACGCTCTGACCGCAAATGCGAACGACCCGACTCATAGCGGCCATACAATTATCAATCAAACAGTCGAGGAGTCGAACAACTTTACCAATAGCCAGGGTGGGATAACGATTGGTCAAGATGGAAAATGGGACTTCGCGCTGGTTGATAATTCAGCGCCTGCCGCAACGACATACTGCTTCAGGGTGGTTAAGTCTGACGGGACTGCGCTCGGCACATATTCTGTTTACCCTCAAATAACAACCGGTAACGGAGTGCTGGCAGTCGATATTGTTGATGGTGTCGGTACGCCCGTTGCCTCGCCCTCATATTCGATGACAAATAGCGGGTATCTTTTCCTTTGCGCCGCATCTACCACAGCGATTGGTGATACTTCTCAACGAATCGAGATAAGCAATTTTACCGGTACCGCATCCTGGAATGTAACTATCGCCGCCACAGCGGGCAACACGACGGTTTGGAGTGATGGGGGTAGTAACTCATACGACTACAATGATCCGACGGGGGCACCTGCAGGCTGTGCGGATGGCGGTGACGCGGACGGAGTTGCGGGGCAGCTAACCCTCAACCCTGCCCTTGGCACCAGTACGCCGCGCTCTGGCTGCACAAACACCGGGATATCACTTGGCTCATCAGCCAGCTTCAATCAGGGAATCGTTGACTCGATAACACTCATTAGTTCATCAGCAGGCGCGGACCTAGGCTGTTCTTGGGAGCTCACAGACGTTCATACCAGCCAACAAATTCCACAAGATCAGCCCGACGGCAATTACTCAATCAATTTGACACTGACTGCAACCGCTATTTAGCTGCAGCCGCTTTGGTTTTGGATTTTGATTCTGTATCGCGATTTTTGAATTTCTTAAGAATGTAGCGCGCAATAAAGTAGGCAGTTACGGCATACAAACCGCCAATCAGCTCATCAACAAAATAGTGCTCACCAAGGTAGGTTGTTCCCATGTAAATCAGGAATGGGTAGATTGATGCAACGAGACCCCACTTGCGACCAAACGCCCGCCACGCGAAGATGGCGAGTAGTGTCGCGTACGCGGCGTGTAAACTTGGTACGGCGGCAACTGGGTTTGGTGAGAAGTTCTCATACACCGAGGGGATATCTGCAAAGCCAATTTTTTCCCAAATGTGAGAGGTTACATGAATGCTGCCATCGGTTATGTAGCCATCTCGTTGCGCCATCCACGGCGGTGCAGCAGGGAAGGCGACGAAGGTGATAAAGCCCATGAATGAAACGATGAGAATACTCAGGGCGTAGTGCCAGTAGAGTTTTTCACGATAACGCCAGATGAGGAACGCGAGCAGGAAAGGCAATACGAAGTGCAGCATGTATACGATATAGATGCCAACATCGTACCAACGGGCTGTGCCGGTCCAGAAAATGTCCTGCAGTGTTTTGGTCGGTAACGTGCCGCCAAACAGAAACTCGTCGGCTTTAATCATCCAGGTATACTCAACCTTTGAATTGAGGTCGTCGGCAATACCGCGAAATGATTCATATACCAGTATCAGAGCAACAAACGGAACAAACTTTTTCACGCCATCCCATGTGGCTCCGACCGCCATGAACCCGGCCACCAGCAATATGAAGAGTCTGTCCGGTGTTGGCCAGCTTGGATAGAGAGCGAACCAGGTGATAAATGCCGCCACTCCAATAAAACCAATCTGCCGTTGGTATTTGGCAATGAGTGATAGAAATGGTTTGGCTTTTTCCGGCAATTTCATGATGAATGGAGATATTTTAGCATGCCCACCCCAGACCACGTAGAGTGCGCTACAATGAGAGTATGAAATTTACCACCAAACAGGTGACAACCGGTGTAATCTCAGTTGCCATCATGCTGATGTGCTTTGCAATATTTGTATTGTGGTACAACGACTCTAAAATTGAGAGAGTTACATACATCGTCGATGATATTAATTCTTGTCAGTGGGAGCAGTACGTTGTCACTGCGACAACCGAAGCCTACGACGACGAGTTGACTACAGTTGAAGTGGACGCCGACGTAGAGCAAATCTTCCTAACGAATGCTGCGACCAATGGTGAGTGCGTTGCAAAGCTTGGTGACGTCAGTGGTAGCTACGCATCCCAGCTCAACGCCCAATACGAGAATCAGTAAACAACCATAAGCAAATTCAGGTATAATTATTTCCAAAGAGAGGGATATACATGCTAATTTTCCTGGCGCTCATTTTCTTGCTCGGTTATTGGGTGGGGAAGAGCTCTGTCAATAAAGCGTCGCAGACGCCGGATCAATCCTATTGGCTTCAGCAGATAATTGATGCGTTAGTGTTTCGGGCTCGCACTGAAATTGACAATGCAAAAAGCAAAACAACCAAGGACGCGCTACAACGCGTTATTGATGCAGGTTACGAAACACAATATGGCTATGTGCCCGGTGCCGAGAGTGAAGCCAAGCCGGCACAAGCCACGGCTCCCGCACAGACAAGCGCAACTACGGCGAGTGTAGCAAGTCAATCACTACAGCCAAACGCGCAATACCAGCAGGGTCCTAATCTCGTTCAAAAAACACCAACCAAGCAGGACTTGGATAACACGTCATTACTGCTCTACTTTGGCGCATTTCTGTTTATTACATCAGTTGGCTTATTCGTCGGCTTTGCCGATATCGAAGGTTTTGCGCGCACACTGGCTGTCGCCCTTGTGGCTATTGTTATGTATGGCACCGGCATGTGGTTCTTTAATACGAAGAAAAAACTACAAGAAGTCGGTATATCATTCATCGCGATTGGTATGTCGACCATACCTTTTATTGGTGTCGCGACCTACTACTACGATTTTGACCAAAGCTATGGTCCTGCAATTTGGATGTTAACTTCACTTGGCACGATGCTGGTGTATCTCGTGACACTGTTCAAGATTCGCAATACATTTATTTCCTACATGCTCATCGCCAGCATCATTTCATTGTTTGAATCATCTGTCGGTATACTCGAGCTACCGGCCTATTACTATGTCTGGATGCTGATTGTGGTTGGCATTGTGCTCCAGTTTGTCAGCTTCTACTCAGAGAAAATACCTGAGCTGCGCGACTCGTCGGCTCAGAGTGCTCGTGTTCTGGTACCTCTGACGCTGGGCGCGTCATTCTTGATAGTTGGCAACGAAGGATACTGGCAGCTAGCAGTCTCGCTCATGCTCGGATCGTTTTATTATGTGCTGCAATACTACATTGCCACTGTCGACCGCTGGATGTATTCGATGACAGCTCACGCCCTCGCTATCACTGGGCTCAGCCTGGGTGCATTTGCGGTCAATGAAGTCATTAGTGACGTTTCTGGTGTATTGCTACTCATCACAGGTGTGCATGCTCTATTGGCGTTGACGATGAAGGTGAGTGATTCGCTCGTTTTTCAACGTTTTCTTGATGTCTCGATGCTGACCGCCGGAGCAACCGTCATTATCGGCATCAATGATGCCTTGCACCTCACACTCGCGCTTGGCCTCGCTATTTTTGTGGGTGCAATCGTAGCTATTCGCACCACGCGACACGATGCTTTTGTGCTTACTGTAACCGCTTGGGTAATATTTTCTGTCGTCGTCGGACAGGTGTATCCCGACCATTCAGTTTCAAGCCTGACGCAGGCGCTTCTTTCGTTCAGTTTCGTGATTCCGCTCGTGTTGCTGATTCATGACAAATCCATTAACGCCTTGTCGCGGGCATGGATAGATACACTGAAGACAGGCATCATTGCGCTGCATGCCATCGCGATGGTCTTCTCCTATGTACATGGCGAATACAGCGTATTATTCATCTCAATGTTGGCGGTTGCGAATGCTATCCTGTTGGCCGAGACACGCAAGTCGCGCGGCTGGGTGGATGTGGCAGTGGCCTATACACTCGTGCCTTTTGGCTATGTCATTATGGTGATAAGTAACGAACATTTAAGGAGCTTGCCGCTCTTCACGTGGTCCGTGGTTGCCGCCCTGGCGATAAATATCGCCATCGCCCTTCACTACAAGAACGAGACAGCGCGGTGGGTCAGTAGTGCGGCGTGGCTTGCCTTGCCGTTCGCGCTCGGCATTGAGGAAATTGGTGCCTTTAGTTTGAGCGCAACCCTGCAGATGTGGCTGTACTTAACCGTTGCGATTGCTTTATCGATATCGCGCGCCATTGCTCGTGGGCGACTTTTGTCCTCTAAGCATGCAACCTTGCAGAGTCTTGCCAAGGATAGCAGCGCATCGTATGAGTTTGGACTGGCCATAGCGGCGTTGATTGCGATTGTGTTGTCTTTTGTCAGTACCGAAAGTGTCGCTGCGTCGACGCTGGTGATTGTCTTGGCTGGTATCATTTTGACTGCCGGGGGCACGATTATCGAAAGAACACCTCAGTACGTTGCGGTCATTCCGTTTGTCCTGCAGGTGGCATTGTTACGCTTGCTTGAGCCATACGACGCTGGCGGCTGGTTGTCATCGAATGAAAACATTGTGCATGTCTATGTGCTGCTGAGTACCGTACTCAGCTTATTAATCTACGTTTGGACGACACTTACAGAAACGGTTGATGCCAACAAGCACTATATAAAGGCGATACGTGATTCTGCCGTTAGCACGACATTGATCGCACCATTCTCATTCTTGTTGTTGGGTGAGGTTGTCTGGGCCATGCCGGTAGCTTTGATTCTGGCCTCTATGGTGTTTCTACATTATCGATGGAGCGAGCAGATTGGTCAGCGTGAGTCGATTGGCTTCATGGCTTTGGCCGGAATTTACTGGCTGATGTACTTACTTGGCGTGCGTAATATTCAGGCCTATACGCACGTATTGGCAGGTTTGTTTGGCCTCTATGGCTACATACGATACATACGCAAGGATGAGATTAAGTCCAACGAATACTTGGGCTATATGCTCGGAGTGGCGACCATACCATTAGCGCTCCAGGCATTAAGCGGTGGAGACAACGCTGATATTTATGGACTTTGGCTACTGCTTGAGAACGTTGCCTTTATGTTAGTGGGTATTACAATACGAAATCGATTGGTCACTCGCTGGGGATTATACGCCGCTGTCGCATCGGTGCTGTATCAATTGCGGGGTCTTGGCTGGGCGATGCTGAGCGTTCTCGCGCTGTTCATTATTGGTGTGGCAATTTACCGTGCGCTGAATCAACCCGACGAAGAAGAGTAGTCTGATAAAATAATGGTACAAAGAGGCGGAACTTCCTCCTCGGATATAGGATTGTATGAAGAACGCAGTTATATTTCATGGCACCGAAGGGTCGAGCAATAGCAACTGGATACCGTGGCTTAAAGAAGAGCTCGAGATTATTGGCTACGATGTTTGGGCGCCGGATTTGCCAAATGCGGCAGCACCAAATGAAGATGCCTATACGCGCTTTGTGGCGCAAGCCAACTTTCCATTTAATGCAGAAACAATCCTCATCGGACACTCTTCTGGAGCGGTTGCGCTACTCAAGTTATTGCCCAAAATAGGCATCGAGGTAAAAGCAACCTTTTTGGTGGCCCCGTTTGAAAACGACCTCGGTATGCCAAACCTGCAAGGCATGTTTATAAAGCCATTTAACTTTGAGCTCATACGTCAAAACGGAGGCAAATTGTTCTTCTTTGGCTCGGATAACGATCCATATGTACCGCTGGAACAGGTGGACCACATCGCGCTGCAATGCGCTGGAACGCTCATCCCGCTGCCGGGGCAGGGTCACTTCAATTTAGAGCAAAGTTCAGACTATCGGCAGTTTCCCAAACTACTGGGTAAAATCAAAGAGGCAACCAGTTAATTTCCTAAATCCAACCTTCAAGAAAGCAACGATTAGATGTTAAAGTATAAGCACTAAGAGGGTTTGGAATGCTACTGATAGCACATGTTATTCTTGGCTTAATTGCCACCACGAGCGCACTCGGAACGATTATTAAAGCGAGCCGCAACCATCGGGTTTCGGGCATAAAAAACCTTGCCCTGGTGGGGACCACACTGACAGTTGTGAGTGGTGTAATGATGATTTTTGATGGCAGCCCTGCTGCGCGCGTGTGCGTTGAAGCAGTGCTACTCGTGAGCCTAACTGCTCTCGCTGTTTCTTACGCCCGTCGATTTGAAACTGCGTAGGCATAAGACATATTGCATTATTTATCATAATGTGATTTAATATGTCCAACGACGATATCTTACAACTTAAATAAAGGGGACACGAACTATGTTCAAATCCGCACTCATTGCGGGGTTTCTTTTTGTTGTGTTATCGCCAAGCATTGTACTCGCAGGCAACCGCTCAGATCGACAGCACAATGGATTTAACTCCGAATATAACCACGCCAGTTACTGGGGTGAGAACTGTAAAAAGTTCGAAGATATCAAAACTAACACATGGAACGCAACGTCGGACGATGTAGTAAAAGTCATTATCAAAGGTGGCACGAAAGTCGAAGTTTACCGAGACGGAAGTTTTACCGATTTGACGGCTGCAATCAACCAGCGCTCTGGCAAGCCATACGGCATTAGCCACGTTATTGAGTGCTATGGCGATGAAAAGCCGGCCGAAGATTGCGATGACGAAAAAGAGCATACAAAGCCAGATGTTGAGCAACCCACGAAGCCCGACACTGAGAACGAAAAGCCAACCCAGGAACCCGAAGAAAAGCCCGAAGCACCAAGCGTGCTGGGTGACACTGAAGAGAAGACGCCAACCGCACCGGCTGAACTTCCAAAGACCGGTATAGGCACATTCCCGGTTGCTCTCGTAGGGCTCGTGCTTGGTGGATTTACTCTTTCACTCGTACGTGCAGTACGCGAGGAAGAGGATGAATTTGCTCACGCTCTGTAAATAGGCTTGAAAGCAATAAGTTTAAGTATATAATTAAACTTAGAATCTGAAGGAGGGTTGCGTGCCGTTCAAATTGGCAGTCATTCACGGGACAAAACGGGTCAACAATAAATCACAATACGTAGCTCGGCATATTGCGAGAATTGCGGAGCAAAGCGGTGACTGGGAGGTGACATTTGTTGACCCGAACGACCTAGATTTGCCTGGTGACGGTAACGATGATGTGGGACGCGATCCAAAATACACAAAGATTACGCAGGAGTCGGACGCATTCTACATTGTGAGTCCTGAATATAACCATTCGTTTCCCGGTACGCTCAAGCGAGTGTTGGATAGCGAGCTTGAGAACTACATTCATAAGCCGGTTGCCGTTGCGGGAGTTTCATCGGGTCGTTATGCCGGTGTCCGCGCGGTGGCAGCGTTAGCAGAAGTGCTGCGTGAACTGGGCCTGGTCATGATTTTTCAAGATACATTGGTGGGTGATTCATATCATGCCTACAACGAAGAAACCGACGAGCCGAACGAAGGCTTCGAGCACATCGAGAAATCCATAAACCGAGCGCTGAAAGAGCTCAAATGGATGACAGCGACGCTTAAATATGGTCGCGACAACTTACCCAACGAGTACCACCAGGACTGATACAATAGCGACATGGCAAATATCTTTTGTTTTGGCGACAGTATCACGTTTGGCTATTCGGACCCGGAAGGTGGCTGGCCACAGCGACTGAGCCGAGACTTAGAAAAAATCTACATAGACGAACAGGGCAACCGACTACATGCGGTCCTGAATTTGGGCATATCGGGCGAAACCAGCAGTGGCCTTCTCGGGCGTATTGAAAATGAAATCAAAGCCCGTAAATTCAGCCAGCCCGAGCAAGTCATAATCGTGGCCATTGGCACTAATGACTCCATATATCGTCAGGATGGCGTCAATGATGTTGAGCTTGATGCATTCACCTCAAATATTGATGCAATCCTTAAGGTTGCACAAAAGTACTCCAAGAAAATCATGTTGCTCGGGCTGCTGCCATGCGATGAGAGCAAGATGCAGCCGATGCCATGGAGCTCAACCGGCAAATGCTATTCAAATTCACGACTCAAAATGTTCAACGACCAGCTAGCCAAAATATGCGCAAAATCTGACGTGCATTTTGAAGATATGTTTGCAGACATGCTCAAATTTAGCGACCTCTCGGTATATTTATTTGATGGATTGCACCCAAATTCGGCTGGCCACCAATACATTGCCGATCGAATTAAGAAACGTGTTGCCGAGATGGCAAATGGTTACGCCAACAGAGAGACCTAGTCGCACCACTATTAACCATAAACATATAAAATGGTATAATTGCATCCAATGAGACACTTTATTTACGGTTTAATCATCGGTGTCCTGACTATAGCGTTTTCTATTTATATTTTGTCTGATTCGAACGATGGGTATGAGTCAGACATTGAATTTGATAAAGAAATTGCCTTGCAAGAAACATTTGAAGGCGCAAATTACAACATTACTCCGCAATCCTTTGCGTGTGATAAATATGAGCGTGAGGATGAAACTATCGAAGGATGCGTCTTAAATGTAGAACTGACAAATACGTCTGTGTTTGACCATGTTCTGATTTTGGATGGTGACTTTGCGGTGGCGGCAGACGGCAGTGTATACCCAAGTAGTGCCGAGTTGAGCAAGGAGCTAGTAGAAAATAACGGTTTGGTTGGAGAAATACAGGTTGAAGAAACGGTTACCGGAGGTATCTTCTTTGAAATCCCGGCCGGTGTGAAAATCGTCGAGGTACAAATGCTCGAAGTCGTGGGGGCTGACCCAATTATCGTTCGACTGTAAGTTGGCGCTCGGCTTCCATTAGCATAATACGAGCGAGCTCAGGCCCATTTGGGTCACTCGCTTGTTCGTGACGAACGACACGTGCAACAAATTCGGCTGCTGCATCGAGCTGGCCGTTCGCATTTTCTGCCCAATTAATTCGGGCTTCGTTTTGGATGCCCCATTCAAGATTAAGTCGCGCTTCCTCCCAGCGTTTCTCTAGCTCGTCCGCCGAATGTATATCGCCCCGTTCTTCAATGCGTGCCAGCCAGTCAGGCAGGGGGGCAACAAGGTAGGTGGTAACCAATTCCTTAAACGGCAGACTTTCAAACTCATGAATGACTGTAGAGAATACATCTAAAATATTGAAGTCGTTGTTGTATGAATCCAAGTCTGAGCCATAGATAAATCCGGTAGTTGGATGTACAACCGCCTGAACGAGTTCACCGTTTATGAGCTGTTCCCGCATGGCTTCCAGATTTTCTTCTGTGTGTTCAATGTAGCGATACACGCCGTCCGGCTCATGTGGCCTGCGTGGTCGAGTTGTAAAGCCAAGCACGTAGGAAAAGTCATTGTTCATCTCAGCTACTCGACGCATCAACGTTGATTTGCCAACACCAAACGGCCCAACAATTGGAGCGACGACTTTGGTTTGCAAAACTTCGGCCGTACCACCCATTGGTACATACCCACGCGTCAGTTCAGCAATCTCGGCAACGAGTTTTTCTATGTTGCTCATGAAGATTATTTTACATGAGTGGGTATGTGATGTGGGTCGTTTTTATAACCATTAAGCTCATGCTATGCTCAGAGCGATATGAAAGTCACAAAAGCAATTATCCCAGCCGCCGGACTCGGCACGCGCTTCCTGCCCCAGACGAAAGCTATGCCGAAAGAGATGTTGCCTATTATTGATAAGCCCGTCATTCAGCTTGCTGTTGAACAACTTGTCGAAGCCGGTGTCACCGACATTATTATTGTCACCGGTCCGCAGAAACGAGTCATTGAAGATCATTTCGACCGTGCCGTGGAGCTTGAAGAAGCCCTTGAGCAAAAGGGAAAAACTGAAGAGGCAAAAGCAATTCGTGAGATAGGTGAGCTAGCTAATTTTGTATACGTCAGACAGAAGGGCTCGCCAAAAGGAAATGCCAGACCAGTTCTGAATGCAGCGCATCTGATTAGCGATGAGCCTTTTTTTGTTATCTATCCGGATGACTTCTTTTACGGTGGTGCAGCAGGCAGTCCAAAACAGATGCTGGAAGTTTTTGAGAGAGAAGGTTCCATTGACCCCGTGCTTTCGCTTGTTGAAATTGAGGATAAAAAGGACGCGCAGAAATATGGCATGGTCGAGGTTTCGAAGGAATTCGGTGATGACTCATTTGAACTAGATGCGATAGTTGAAAAGCCGGGCGCCGAGAACACACCCTCAATGCTGGCCAGTGTTGATGGGTATCTACTCACACCGGATATTATTGGATATATCGAACAACTTAACCCCCCTGAGGGTGGTGAAATTGCAATTCCCGACGCGCTGATGCTTCGTGCCAATGATGGCAAGAGAATGCTTGGTAAGCGTATGGATGGGGCCTACCTGGATTGTGGCTCAAAATTGGGCTATCTTGAGGCCGTTATGCACGTTGCGCGCCACGAGAAGCTCATACCCTAGCAGAGCCATGCGCATATGCTGTTGTTTTTATGCTTATGACGGTATAATAAGTGCAAATGAGCACACAGAAGCACAGTGTTGTGGTTGTGGGTGGAAGCGTCGGTGGCCTCAGAACAGCCGCTTTATTGGCCAGGGACTCCTACTATGAGGTCGCTCTGATTAGCAAGAAGAAAACATTCGATTATCACTCTTCAATATATCGTGACAAGAAAGGTCGCTCGCGTCGACATCTTACGATACCCTTGCAGAATATTTTTCATAAGCACCGCAAAGACCTCGATTTAATTCGGGCAGAAATTTCAAAGATAGATCCGACGCGTCAGGTAATTAGTTCGGAAGATGGGATTGAATATCCCTATGACAGCTTGATTGTCGCTTTGGAAGGGGAGAGTCGCCGACTCAATGGTATTGATGGTGAGGCCGTATATAACGCCTACAGTGCATCACGAATGGGTCAGTTACGACGTCGCTTGATTGCTGAGTTTGAGAAGGGTGCGGTGCAGCCAAATTATGTGGTAATCGGTGCTGGCGAAACGGGTGTTGAGATGGCATACGAATTGCGACGTTTGCTCACATCGCTTGCCAAACGGTATAACGTCAAGACGAGCACCCACATTTCGATAATCGAGCGATCGGCACGTATCTTGCCGCTCTCATCACCAAAAGTGAGCCGAAAAGTAGAGAAGCGCCTTACCAAGCGCGGTATTGATGTGTACACAAATCTAGGAGTCCGAAAGTACCTCAATGGGCGGCTGCTTCTCAGTGATGGCAGCACCATGCAGGCGCCGATTGTCATGACTGCGGCCGGACGTCGCGCTAACCACTTTTATGCCAACAACAGTGATGTCTTTTTGTTGGATGATGATGACTTTGTGCGGGTGAACAGTTTGCAGGAGGCCGAAGGGTATAACAATATTTACATTATTGGCAATGGGAAGTCTTCTGAACTGCGCTATAACACGAGCGGGAAGCTCTACGATGCGCACTACATCGTGAACTTGCTGGATTGCAAACACTACAGTAAGGAAATACCAGAGTATGACCCACCAGGTTATGAAGTTCGGCTTCAGCTCGGCAGAAGTTGGGCCGTGTACGAAACGGCACGACGTACCTATTCGGGACTGGCCGGATGGTTGCGTAAGCGCTGGCTAGATCGCTCACACTTTAGTACACTATTACCAACACGATTATGGTTGAAGGTCTGGTTATTCGGATCGCAACACGACGAAATACAGTAGATTCAAGGGGTACATGGCAAGGGTAAAACAACATCAATATTTTGCTGAGGTCGCAGGTATTTTAATCTCGGGGCTCGGCATG
>JBPEXE010000006.1:0-2208 GCA_052031955.1 Saccharimonadales bacterium (SeqCode) | reverse complement strand
GATATATAAGGATTTAATGCCTTATTCTTTCCTGGTTCGTCAATTTTCACTGTTACTCGATATTTCCTCTGGGATACAAAAATTACTCTGTTTTGTATCCCAGGTGTATCCCAAATCTAGCCCCATCATCGCCTGAAAAGGAGTTCTTGTTCATGGGAAGATCATCAGAAAACCGGATCAAATTCAGCAAGCCAACCTTAACCGCAATTGAGCGCCGAATTAATAGCGGTGAGTTTACCAAGGAATCATACCTTTATGATAATGGTAGTCATCTGGCCATAAGAGTCAGGCCCAATCAATCATATTCAGATAGTGCGTTCTGTGTATACGAAAGGATTCGTATTCGCGGCCAGCAAAAAAGTAAGCTGTATAAGCGGCAAATTATGAAGGTCGGCGAAGCGAGAAACGCGGAAGTACCGATCTCGGAGTTGAGGCAGAAAGCGGATAGCCTGTTCCTAGAAATACAAGAAGGGCGTGACCCCCAGTTACTTGCCCAGCAGTTAGCCGCAGAGCAGGATAATGAGCAACAGCTATTCTCGGCTAAGCGATCTTTCAGAGACATGATATTTGGCTCACCAACAGATCAGGAAGGGGAGTATTTACCCGATGGCTTTGTTGCGGAGAGGCGTCCCGGTGACCGTTATTTGATAGATATCAAAAATAAATGTGAGGCTTTGTTGGTGGACTTACTGGATGAGCCTCTGTACAGCATATCGGCAGAGCAGGTGAAGGCCGTATACCTCCAGCAAGTGGGTAAAGGCGAAACCCAATTGCACAATGCGATGCGCATATTGAGATCAGTATGGAACTGGGCTCAGGCGAAATATGACGAGTCAGACCTTTTTCTTCGAAATCCAGTTAGCCGGGCGATGAAGCAACTGGGTGTTAACATCAATCGCTCTAACCGTCGCACCGAGCGCCTGGATGATGGCGATTTCAAACCCTATCTTAAAGCTGTGCTGGGCCTCCGGGAGCATGATCACACTTCGGCCTTTCGGAATGGGCGAGATGCTTTGCTATTTATGCTGTTCTCCGGTGTAAGGTTGACGGGTACGGTGACTATCCTGATCGCTGATGTTGATCTCAATAGGCATACTTTCAAGATTATCAAGAAGGGCGGCAAGCAGGTGGAATTACCCCTGAACACTGCCACTGAAACGATTGTTCGTAATCGATTGGCGAATTTGCCTGAACATACGGAGTATCTATTTCCGGGAATTACTGGCAGCGGGCATTACAGGGACACAAAGGATGCTCGAAAGATCGTTAAAAACGCGTCTGGAGTATCTGTTACGAATCATGATTTGCGACGAACCTACAAGTCTATTGGAGCAGAACTGGAAATCAGCCCAATCCTTATTGATGAATTATTAAGTCATGCCAGGGAAGGCGTGGATGCACACTATATTCACCCTTCCATGACAAAGCTGCGAGAGGCAAGCCAGAGGATTGCTGATTACATGATTAAAAAGTCTGGTTTCGACCTCACCGCAGCGCTAAAAGGTACCTGGTGATACCCCATTACATTGGGTTTGAGGGTGACAGTTACAGCTAGATCAGTGTATTGTCGCTCGGCATTATTTGTGGACAAGCTGTCTTTATAGATCAGGAGGATGTGCAGTTGCCGACCAAAATATTTCAGTGGTCTGATATCAAAGACGAATTCAATGGCGGGGCAATCTTGCTGGGGAACGGAGCAAGCATCGCGATTGACGATAGTTTTGCCTATGGGTCATTGAAGGAGCATGCGACTGACAATGGCTTGCTAACTGACGATATACAGAGTCTGTTCGACTTTTTCCATACAGATGATTTTGAGCTTATTCTCAGAATTGTATGGCAGGCGACCAATGTAAATAAATCCTTAAAGATTGAAGATGAAAAGACTGAGCAAGCATACCTGCATGTAAGAGACTGCCTAATTGCGGCAGTTAGAGATATTCATTCTGAGTACGAGCATGTCTCGGAAAGCATTCCGAATATCTATAACTTTCTTAAAAGCTTCAGCACTGTCATACCATTGAACTATGACCTGATTGTTTATTGGGCGATGATGTATGGTTTGGATATTAAGGATCGCCATGCTTTTAAAGACTGTTTCTTGCAGTCAGAGTTTGACGATGATTGGTCTCGTTTTCGCGATCCTATTGGTGGAGAACAGTCTTGCACCTTAGTTTTCTATCCCCATGGAAGTTTGGTGCTGGCCAG
>JBPEXE010000059.1:0-13981 GCA_052031955.1 Saccharimonadales bacterium (SeqCode) | reverse complement strand
TCAAGTAGCCCTTTGGTCACAAGCCCATTAACAGCATGTCGCAGCTTACTGTAGCCCTGGACGTCATCGTCATTAATTTCCATTCCATTTTTGAGTGCCTCTTCGCTGATGAAAATTGTCGCATGCGTCTTTCTCTCCGCTTCATCACCAATTGAAAACTCCGCGCGTCCGTACATTGCCTTCGAGAGTTCTGAGTAGATAATGTAATGCAGTCTAACCTGATAGCTGGAGAGGTCGGCTATTTCACTAGCCCAGTAAGCACCGCGATCGTCAGCGCCACTTTCGCTCACAGACGAAGCTAAGACCCCACCCCAGTACTCCGCCATGACTACATCATCAGTCTGTGAGGCTTCCACAATAACTTTTTTAGCCACTCGCTCATTTGTTAAACCGGTTCTGTTACCCAGTCTACCCACACCAATTGAAATCACATTCCGTAGCCTTGAGATTTGCTTAGGTGTAAGTTCAGCCAATTCTTTTCCGTAATGGTCAAGTGTGGGGCCTAATAGTCTTCGGCCCGCCCAAGCAGAAGGTACGGCCCAAGTTCCCGTGTTGATAATGTCTCCTAAATCCATAGCAAAATTATAAAACAATCAATATGTTGCTTTCAATACAACGTTCCGCTTACGCTTAAGTTGTGTTTCACGTAGACGCTCTCGATGTTCCGTGTGCCCCGGATGCGCGGTGTCCTCTTCGTCAGAGAACTGTGCGCACCCGAGGCCGGAACCCCTCTTCGCTACTAGTCCCAGAAGGACGAACGGTGACGGTAACCGCCGAAGAGAGAGCTGTTGCGACCGACCGGCTGTCGAGGCGGTCGGCTCTGCGGATGCTTGGCCCTGAACTGATGTGGCTTGTCCCCCACCTTGAGCTTGCGTGTGACGGACGCGTGGGTCCAGCACGTGACACGCCCCTGACGGACGCGCATCGTGGCTGTGGCCCCCTTGGCCGGCATGCTCTCGATCTCTTGGGTGAAGTACAGCACACCGTCTTGCAGATCTGCGGCAACCGGGTTCATCCGGATCACAAACCTGCGAGGTGTGCGGGACACGCCGTGCCGACATTCGACCACGACGCGGTCGATGCTGGTCTCGATGACCGTCCCTGTGTAGAGACGGGCTTCGGGCTTCCTCTTCTTCATGTGCTCACACCTCCCTCGGTGTGCTTGGTCGGTGAGACATCGAGTGACGTCTACGTGAATATCTAACTATGCCTTGAGAGGCACCCCCGTGCAAGCATGAGTGGAATAATTAAGCTGCGTCCGGTTGAAGTTCCAGAACAGCGGAAACTACTGCTTGCCCCACGAGTGGATGCTCGGCTTCATGCAAGTCATGCATCAAACCCCAGAACTCTTCACCCTGTTCACGCAGTAAACGACTAAAGACAGTGCCGACAAACAAACGCTTGCCGAGCATCTCTAAATCTATGGTTACCAGACCTTCTTCTATAACCGCTGCTTCAAGGTGTCGGGCCTGATGTAGGGCGCCGAGACGTATGAGGACCGACAAGTCCATCATTTCATCGTCGGTTAAGTCTAACTGTTTGGCGCCATCAACCAACTCTACAAAATCTGCCTCACCGGTAACCATGCGTGACGCCACGTCATAGCTGGCAAAAAGTCGCTCATAGGTCAGCCCTGCGCGACGACTTCTATCAGCTTGGCCAGTAGCGGGAAAGCCATTCTTATCGATATGCGCACCCCGAAAGCCAGAAACGCATTGGTCCCAGATAGATTCTTCGGTCACAGCCCGATACTTCGAATTTATGGCTAGCCGCAGGAATTGACCTTCGGCGGTTGCAGCACCAATGTTTCGCAGATGGGCCTCTTGCCACTCGTCGGGAGTGATCAGTCTTTGCGGTGGCACGTCTAAAATGTGATGGTCTGTCTCTCTAATCATTAGCATATTATACAATTAAACTTAAACATAATCAACATTCTGCTCATGATTCCTCTTGCCAATTCTCCCCTGTTACCGTAAAATGCCTCAGTACCTTTTTTGGGGCTGTAGCTCAGTTGGCTAGAGCACCTGCTTTGCAAGCAGGGGGTCCGGGGTTCGAGTCCCCGCAGCTCCACCACAAGGGCTTGTAGCTCAGCTGGTTAGAGTGCGTCACTGATAATGACGAGGTCGGAGGTTCAAGTCCTCCCAAGCCCACCATGAAGAAACAGCCGCAATTTGCGAGCTGTTTTTATTTACGAAACTGTATATGCTTAGGACACATATGTTTATTGTGAACTTTATTTTCGGAATTCTGATAGTCGCAGCCGGTGCTGCCGGGGTGAAATACAACGGCCCGATTGTGCATGCCTTTGGTACCAACAACGTTTTTGAGCGTAAGCTCGGTCAAGGTGCAACCTTTATGGTCTTTATGCTCCTTGCATTCTTGGTTATCGCCTTTGGGTTTTTAACAATGTTTAGCTTTCACGATGATGTCGCCGGGTTCTTTTTTGGGCCAGTCATAAATCTCTTCTCGCTATAGTGACCTCTACAATAAGCTTATGCTAAACTGACTCTACAGATGGACGACGCAATACAGAAATTTGTTGATACTATGCGCGCCTCAGGTCAACCCGACGACATGATCGCCGAAAGCCTGATAAGCGCCGGGCACAGTGAAATCATGGTGCTCAATGCTCTTGGTGTGTCTGACATGGAAGAGCTCTATGAGAGCATGCACGAGGACGAGGAAGATTCTCAACCTGCCCAACCCTTTGAGGTACCGAGCGCCTACCAGGTAACTGATGCTGAGGGCAATATGCTTATCAGCCCTGATAACATGCCCAAAGCAATCGGGGAAGACGCAACACCCACCCCAGTCACGCAGCCGAAGCCCGGTATGCGTGTTGCGCCACGACAACCGAGCCCGCGCACGCCGCGTCGAGCAGTATCCCGACCACCAGCCCGACGCATATCTGACATGCCGACCAAAAAAACCGAAGCACCCCAGCAGCAACCTGCTATGGAGTTTGTCGCCAAACCAAACCCTGCCCTTGAGCCAGAACAAAAAGACCCCACCCAGACAAACCTCGACACACCCCACAAAACTGCTGAACCTCAGAAGAAATATGGTCATCATACATTTGACGATTTTATGGGGCGCATTAAGGGTCACAAGGAGCTAGAAGCAGGTACCGATGACTTGCTTGAAGAGCACTACACCGATGAGCAGCCTTCACATAACCCGCCTCAACAACACCGCGAAATGGATGTCCCAAAACCTTTGGCAAAACACCCCTTCCCCAAACCCCAAGCACCGCAGCAACCCGAAGAGGAGGAGGAAAATATCGACAAGCTGCTCGAAGCCCAGAAGGAAGAAGCCACTGCCGCACCAAGCGGACCACAGATGGACGACCTGCTAGATAAGAAGGATTTAGACGACCTCGAGAAAGAAGTCGGACCGGAGAAAAAGGCACCAAGTGCCGTTGATTTGAAGAAGGCCCAAGCCACAGAAATGTCGCAACCGAGCTCAGCTGTTCAGGTGTCACGCAATATTGAAGATGCCAAAAACTCCCTTGCTCTAAAGATTGTCGTTATCTTGATTGGCGTACTGGTGTTGATTGGATTGACGGCGAGCATTATTTCACGCGTACAGGGATAAGATGCTTATGCTACACTAGTAGCAAATGAATGACGAAGCCCTCAAGCAGTTTGTAAAAAACATGCGCGATAAAGGGGTCGATGATGAGGAAATTGCCAAAAATCTCAGCATCGCTGGCCACCCGCAGGCTGTTATAGACTCTCTAATCTCCGGTGGTAGCTCGCCTGCTCCCGAAGTGGCCACACCGACTACCCCCGTCCCGGAAGCTGCAACACCACCCCCGGCAGCACCCACCGCCACGCCTGCTGTTGCTCCCCAGATTATTAAAGGACGCACCGGCGCCCTGGGAACCACCGCGCAACCAAAGGTGGTCAATGACGAGGAAGATGACACACCGACCACACCCCAAACTCCTCAGAAACCGCTCACGACTAACCGTAAAGTTATTCAGCCCTCAGCAGCCGCTGTTGCTGCTGCCCAAGCCAGCCAGCCGGCACCGGCACCACAAGCCGAGGCACCTGCCGAGCCCACTTTTGATGTCGCTGACCAGCCAGGAACACAACCGCCACCCGCCAGCCCAGCGACAGATGACCCTCTTGCAAACGCCAATAGCTTTGAAGCGGTAACCGCGGCCACACCTACCACACAGCCAGTAGAAGGTGGCGACATGCCCGACCCGTTAGAGTTTGTAAACAGTTCGACTGCCGTAACGGCCGCAGCTGCGACAGCTCAAGCCACTCAACCACAAACCAGCACCTCTGGTATATACCCCGATGCACAATTCGGGCGTGGCTCACTCGCCTCCCAAGCTCCGGGTATGCCCGCAAGTCCGGGAATGCCGTCAATCGAAGATGCTTCACCCGTGCACTTCAACTCCAACCCACTTGTTATGATTGCCTACGCCTTCATCAACTTTGTAAAGAACCTGCCGGCCATGCTGGTCGCTCTCATCTGGGGTACCGTTATCATCTTTGCCGGTCTTCACGCCTCGTCATGGATAGCCGGGAAAGTCATGACGTTTCTTGGGGATCAAGATTGGCTTGCAAAGCTATTTGGTGAGAATTTTGTCGGTATATTCGCCTTTTACTTTGCCATTTTGCTTTTGCTCTACACCATCCTGTTTACCCTGTTTCTGACATTATGGCGAACCGTTCAGCTATCACTGACACTCGATATTGGTCGCGAAGATAAGCCCGAGATTGGCACAGCCTTTAGTAAGTTGGCTTGGTTTGGTCGCGCCTATAAAACAAACGCGCGTCTGGTTCTCAAGGTACTCACCTCTCTCTATCTGTTATTGATGGGCTACATCACCTACGTTGATCTCAGCAACACCTTCTTTGGCGGTTTGCAGTGGCTGGTCTACGGGTTGTATGTTTGGGCGGCAGTCGCGCTTGTTGTCATTACTCGGAACGCATTCATTCATCTGCTTATCCTAGATAGTAGCAGCGAGTTCCCGCGCGACGCCTCAAAAGACTCACGCCAGCTTGTACATCAGCCACGACAGAAGTACTTCGAGCTACTTGCTTGGTGGGGTTTTGCAATTATCTTCTTCTATCTGATTCGACTTGTGCTGGTGCTCACCCTCAAGTACGACATAGGTGAAACAGCGCTCACACTCGATGTAGCTCTTACCCAGTTTGTCGCTGAGTACTCAATTTGGTGGGAGCTGGTTGGTATCGCCCTAACCGTCATCATGACGCTCATCTACGACCTTGGCTTGTCGCGATACTTTGTGGCATCACAGCACACCATGCGCACCGCTCGCCAGATTGGTAACATCCATGTGCTGAATTTTGTTTTACTAGTGCTTGCCGGACTTACTATCTGGGGCGGCAACCGACTGATTACCGAGATTCGCTACAACCAGATTCAGGATGAATACGACGCTTACTTTGAGGAGCGAGACAGCAGTCGAACCCGCTCAACAGAAAACGACCGCTCGTATGATTACGACCCGAGCGATCTTGATAATAATGGCATCGATGACTACGAGCAGTGCGGCGATGACGCGTTGCCAAACTACGAATTTGTCGATTTGGATGATGATGGCAACGCCATCTACAACATAGAATGTGAGGAGTTCTAAACCAAAAAACACCCCCGTTACCGAGGGTGTTTTTATAGCATTTTGAGTATTTAGTTGTGCGAGTCACGTTATCGTATGAAATGCTAATCCTGATTCCTGATAGCGTCTTTATATGCGATTTGCAATTCACTTATTCATATAAAGACTCGGACCGACCTGTTCTCACATTATGAGAATGTGGAACTGGTATATCTCCCTAGAAAGGAGGTAATCCATCCGCACCTTCCGGTACGGATACCTTGTTACGACTTCACCCCAATCACCTCCCCCACCTTAGGCCGAAATAAATTCGGACTTCGGGCGTTGGCGACTTTCGTGGTGTGACGGGCGGTGTGTACAAGACCCGGGAACGTATTCACCGTAGTGTTCTGACCTACGGTTACTAGCGATTCCGACTTCAAGCAGGCGAGTTTCAGCCTGCTATCCGAACTGGGACCGGCTTTGCTGGGATTTGCTCCATCTTGCGATTTGGCTGCCCATTGTACCGGCCATTGTAGCGTGTTTGTAGCCCCAGGTGTAAGGGCAATACGGACCTGACATCATCCCCTCCTTCCTCCCCGTTACCGAGGCAGTCTGTTTAGAAAAATACAACTAAACATAAGGGTTGCGCTCGTTGCGGGACTTAACCCAACATCTCACGACACGAGCTGACGACGGCCATGCAGCACCTGTCACTCCGTTCTAAAAGCACTCTCTGGTTTCCCAGAAATTCGGAGGATGTCAAACCTGGGTAAGGTTCTTGGCTTATCATCCAATTAAACAACACGCTCCACCGCTTGTGCGGGTCCCCGTCAATTCCTTTGAGTTTTAATCTTGCGACCGTACTCCCCAGGCGGGATGCTTAACGCGTTAGCTTCGCTACTCAGGGGGTCGATACCCCAAACAGCTAGCATCCATCGTTTACGGCGTGGACTACCGGGGTATCTAATCCCGTTCGCTCCCCACGCTTTCGTGCCTTAGTGTCAGTAATATGCCAGAACTCTGCCTACGCCATTGGTATTCCTCCTAATATCTACGGATTCCACTCCTACACTAGGAATTCTAAGCTCCCCTCATATACTCTAGCTTGTCAGTTCGTGTAACAGTCTCAGGGTTGAGCCCCAAAATTTCACCACACGCTTAACATGCCACCTACGCAACTCTTTACGCCCAGTCATTCCGAATAACGCTTGGATCCTCCGTATGACCGCGGCTGCTGGCACGGAGTTAGCCGATCCTTATTCTTAGGTTACCGTCAAAATCTTCACCTATAAAAGCAGTTTACAACCCGAAGGCCTTCATCCTGCACGCGGCGTTGCTCCATCAGGCTTTCGCCCATTGTGGAATATTCCCTACTGCTGCCTTCCGTAGAAGTCTGGACCGTGTCTCAGTTCCAGTGTGGCTGATCATCCTCTCAAACCAGCTAAAGATCATCGCCTTGGTAGGCCTTTACCCTACCAACTAGCTAATCTTACGCAGGCCATTCCCAAACCGCCGAAGCTTTTCTCCGTAGAGGTTATGCGGTATTAGACACCATTTCTGGTGCTTATCCCTCAGTCTGGGGTATGTTCCCACGCGTTACTCACCCGTCCGCCGCTCGACACCCGAAGTGTTTCCGCTCGACTTGCATGTATTAGGCACGCCGCCAGCGTTCATCCTGAGCCAGGATCAAACTCTCCATAAAATATGAATTGTTTAAGCTCAATTGACTTAAGTAGTAGATAACTAAATCTACTCATTCAGAATAACGTTGACTCTGCACAACTAAATTCTCAAAGTACGTTGCCTGGGTTGTATACCGGGTCTTTATAAAGGACACAAATGCGTAATGCTAAACTGCGTGTATTTGTGAACTTAAAGGCTACCCGCCCCTCAAGCGACTCTGACTACTCTAGTGCATCAGATGTCATAAGTCAATACTAATTCGCAGGAATATTGCGGATTGTGTTGTAGAAAATGCTAGTGCTTTTTCTTACTCTTCTTCAGGGGTGTGCCGTCGGCTGCTTGGTTAAAATACTTGAAACGAATCGCAGCTGAGAGCAAAACGAGTATATATATGGCGGAGATAATAATGCTGGCATTGGCGAGCAATAAGCCGATGTCGGCCAGGCTATCGACCGGTCCGCAGACCAAGAATGGCCAGCCCATGCCATCGTATGTTCCATGGTGGGCGCGTGGTACGAACTGCACGGCAAAGGCCGCGTAGATTGGTAGCATCGCAATCAATACGGCGTAGATAATCTTTCTATTTGATATCTGTTGTTTGGCTTTCTTTGGCATATCAGCCTCAGTATAGCAGAAGCCCGGCCAAGGTTTGGCCGGGCAATATAGCCCGAGAATCATCGTTGTTCTCGGGGTGTATACCCGTTGATGAGCAGGTTGTCGACAGTCAGCTCGACCGTCGCTGCTCGATCACGGGGTTGCGGAGAATGCGCACGCACATGGCGAGGCAGCCGATGACGGCCACCGTCAGCACTATGACGATGAGCCATTCTCCACTGGTATCGCCCGCTTCCGCGAGCGCCGGATCCCACTCCTCCTTGTCGAGCACCTCGATGATGTAGCTCAGCATGGCCACGTCGAGAAGCGCGAGACAGATGAGGAAGAATCCGAACAGGCCGAGGCCCGGGTAGCGACGTCGCGTTTGCTGCGTCACTGTTCACCTCCTTTTCGAGGCTACCTGCGAATCATCTGTGTCCGCAGGTGGTTGTGCTAGGGGTAGACGGCTTGCCGTGGCTTCTCGCAGTCGAACCGGTTCTTGATGATCCAGACAGCGAGCAGCAGCATGATGCAGATGAAGGCCAGAACGCCCGCCCACATCAGGTGCTCGGACCATGTGCCTTCACACACGGTGTTCCGAGTGCCGCTGAATGCGCCACAGGTCATCGCCTTCGTGTTGCCGTTCCATTGCCCCCACCAGATGGACCACTGGTCCAAGGCGATGACGAAGAATGCCAGTACGAAGCTGGCAACACCGGCAAGCAACGCGAGAATCTGGAAGAGAATCCTCATGAGGTTCAGTGCCTTCTCCCACCCAGCACGGGGGTCCTCACTCTGATAGCTCACGGAGAGCCCCCCTCCTTGTCGATGGTCAGATTTGGACAAACGATATTATAACATTTTAGAACGAATAATCAATAGTTTCCACCTCTGTTTGAGTTGGCCCGGAGCTGCACAGAATGTGAGTCCGGGCCGAAAATCCCGTCAATCGTCGATGCCGACGGGATGGGTGTTCTGGTCACAACCGCCGAGGCGGAGTCAGCAACAAGAACACGAGGCCGAGGCCGATGCCCCCGATGATCCAGCCTGTCTTCTGAATCTGCGGGAACCACTCCCAGCCCATGTCTGTCAGGTAGCCGACGAAGCACGAGAGGCCCAAGATGACGAGACCGATGATTGCCACCGGGCTAGTCATGTCCATGGCGACAGTTGCCTGTCGCTTCTTGGTCTGACTCATGATTCGTCCGCCTGACGGACGTTGTAGCGCCCCATGGCGAGCACCACAGCAAGGATGACCATCAGCAGCATCAACACGCCGATGAGCCAGCCTCTGTTCCACGAGAAGTCACGCAGTTCTTGACCACGAACCCCCCGATTGACCTTGTCCTCGTAACGAATGTGAAAGTCCACATAGATGATCGTGAACCCCACGGTCGTAACCAGCAGGCCAAGTGTGATGCACTGCTGGAAGACAGTCCAGCCGCGCACGTGGTTGATGAGTGTGCGCATCAGAACGACTCCGACCTGAGTCGGTGCAGTTCTGCGCCGATGAAGAGGAGCATCACCACCAGACAGATGACCACAGCCATCACGCCCGCCAGTTGCAGCCACAACTTCGCGACACCGAAGACCACGCGGGCCAGGATGCCGACCGCCACCACGGCGATCGCCAGCCAGAAGCCTCGAACGGCGAAGTCTTCGTTGCGCACAAATGTGTCGGGTACGACACGCTGGTCAGTCATGGGTTTACCTCCCCTTGTCTCGACGGATCCAGTAGCATAAAAATAACATCTTCTCTGTATAAATCAATTGCCCCCAGTAAAACTCGTGTTTTCTGGGGGCGTATGCCCACCGATCGTCGATGCCGGTTGGGCGGGTGTGTTGGGCCTGAGCCCTATGGCGCGGCACCTCCCTCGATGATAGATTGGGCAATTGCCACGATGCCGATGATACAGATGATAATCATCACCTTGCCCATTGGCTCTTACCTCCTCGCTGGGAACTCCACTTACGTGCCGTCAGGTGAAGGCAACCAGGACGAGCCCGATGACCAACAGTGCGACGTACGCCACACGGTTCACGCGTGGCCTGCCGAGTACAGTGCTCATTGCTTCACCCCCTCCTCAGTGTGCGTTGTGCCAGTTCGAGGTAGTCCGCCAGGTACGGATGCATCTCGTGCCAGGCAGTCCTTACCATGTAGCTCACCGAGATGAGCGCACAGGTGCCGCCACCGAGTCCGATGAACCACCAGCTATCGACACCGAACGTGTCGAAGTCGTAGCTCGTGACAACGTCGGGGTACCCCAACATCATGACAGCCAATCCCACGAGGGCGACAATCATGAACGTGTATCCGCCGAAGAATGCGTCAAGCGCCCCCTTCAGCCTCATCTGAAAAGACATGTCATCACCTCCTATGGTCTAGGACACTCCTCAGATACTTCGATTATACGCTACCGACGGCGCTTGCGACGCTTGGCGCGCTGATGTTGTTTGAGAGCTTTTTGGCGTTGCTTGTAGTGCACCCTGTCTTCAGCCATATGCTGCTTGAAGCCTGGCATGATAAATACGCTATTCCACAACGATAACAAGACCATAGCGACAATGATAAACACAGTCCAATAGCGATTTGTAAGCGTTGTATTGCGCGTGTAGTCCTGCAGGAAGGCAAACATAAGCCCAATCAGGGCTGGGACAAACCACGAACGATTAATCGCCGTACGGAGCTTCTGGGCGGTCGGCAGATGACGATTCGTCCGCCCATTGAGCCATACAAAAAACACCAGTGATACAAAGATAACACCTGCGAAGAACAGCAGATACATGCGCGCCTCGCTATCGGGCGGGATATCTGTCAGCCAAGAGGTATCATCTTTCCAGGAGTTATAACTGATCAGGAAGCCACTTACCGTACCGAGCGTTAGCGCCCCTGCCCACGAAACTAGGAACAACCAGACTTGCTGGGCTGCCGTTGGGTCGGCGCTGATTTCGTCATTGAAGTTACTGCCGTTATCAATTGAGAAGTCCATAAGACGGATACCCATCAGATAGCGATAGACCAAGGTCATAACAAAGTAGCCGGCCGTTGCGCCAAGAATCGTATAGGTAGTAGCTGTTGTATCAATGTCTTGTCGAACCAATGCCATTGGCGCCATGGAGACGAAAGCCGCGAGTAGCGCCAGCGGGTGCACGGCACGAAACTCGCGGAATACCTTCCTCTTTGTATCAATATAGAGGTCGTTCAGCGCCGCCTTATAGGCCAGCAAGGTCAACATCACTAACAGATATGTAGCGATGAATACGATGACATATTCAATGTTGTTGACTCCCATAGCTACCTACTTCTTAGCTGCGGCTTTTTTAGCGGGCTTAGTATCTTCATCCTGTGACCCACCTTCATCCTCTTCATCAACCTCCGGCTCAACAACCAGCGCGGCTGCCGCAACCGTGTCGCCGTCATTCAGGCGCATAACACGCACGCCTTGAGTTGCACGACTCATTGCGCTGATGTCATTCGTACCGAGACGAATTGCCTGACCCTTTGATGAAATGATGATCACTTCATCGGCATCAGATGTCAGCGACTTCACGCTCATGAGCTTACCTGTCTTCTTGTTCACAACGGCAGATTTGATACCCACGCCACCACGTCGGTGTGGTGTAAATTGTGAGATTGCCGTGCGCTTGCCGTAGCCGAATTCGCTGATGACGAACATTTGTGTTGTCTCTTCGACAACATCCATTCCGATGACCTTATCACCCTCACGAAGCTTGATGCCACGGACCCCGCGAGCATTGCGTCCCATAGGTCGAACGTCCTGCTCTTGGAAGCGAATTGCCTGTCCATTCATTGTCGATATTACAATTTCATTGTCGCCATTTGTGAAACGAATCCATCGAAGTTCGTCGCCGTCTGACAAGCCAATTGCAATCAGACCAGAGGCGCGAACGTTCTTGAACTGCTCAAGTGGTGTCTTTTTGACTACACCCTGCGTGGTACACATGAAGATATTCCAGCCTTCACCTGAGTGATCCTTAGAGTGCTTCACGACGCTCGTGACTTCCTCTTCAGGCTGCAGCTGAAGTAGGTTCACAATCGCGATTCCGCGAGCCGTCAAACCGGCCTGTGGCACGTCGTATGTCTTCAGTCGGAAGACACGTCCCTTGTTTGTGAAGAACAATAGATAGTCGTGGGTTGAGGCATAGACCAAGTGATCGATAATGTCCTCTTCTTTGGTTGCCATGCCGCGTCGACCCTTACCACCACGACCCTGCTTGCGATACTCAGCTTCCTTGGTGCGCTTTACGTAGCCACCTCGAGTCAGCGTAACCACCACCGGCTCATCCGGAATGAGGTCTTCGTCGCTCATCTTGCCGAGCTCTTTACCGATAATCTTGGTGCGTCGCTCATCGCCATGCTTCTCTTTCATCTCGAGGAGTTCTTCCTTGATGATAGCCAGAACCTTCTGCTCATCAGCCAGGATACCCTTGAGCTCAGCAATCAACTTCTTAAGCTCGGCCAGTTCGTCCTCAATCTCTTTACGCTCGAGGCCAGTGAGGCGTCGCAGCTGCATCGCGAGGATGGCCTTGGCCTGAATCTCCGTTAGCTTAAAGTTCTTCATCAGGTTGGTCTGGGCTTCGTCAGCGGTCTGAGAGGCGCGAATCACCTTGATTACTTCGTCGATATGGTCGAGCGCAATTGCTAGACCTTCGAGAATGTGGGCTCGAGCCTCTGCCTTCTTGAGCTCAAACTCAGTGCGGCGACGGACAACACCTTGGCGGTGTTTCACAAATTCGCGCAGAATCTCCTCAAGACCAAGCACACGAGGCTGAATACCATCGATCAAGGCCAGCATGTTGAAGTGGAAGGCACTCTGGAGCGGCGTCATCTTGTAGAGCTGGTTCAAAATCTTCTTAGGGTAGGCGTCCTTCTTGAGGTCGATAACAATCTTTACGGTTCCACGAGATGACTCATCGCGTAGATCTGATACACCAACAATCTTCTTATCACGGACCAGGTCGGCAATTTTCTCAACCAAGGCAGCCTTGTTCTGCATGTACGGGATTTCTGTAACAACGATGCGGAACAGACCCTTCTTGCCGCGCTCTTCAATGTTGGCAACGGCGCGCATAGTGACACTTCCCTTACCTGTTGCATAGGCTTGGCGAAGCGGATCGCCACCGTATGCTACGGCACCTGTTGGGAAATCAGGACCCTTCACGTGAGTTAGCAGGTCGTCAAGTGTTGCTTCTTCGTTATCGATGAGTTCAACCGTTGCATCCACCAGTTCACCGAGGTTGTGCGGTGGAATACTGGTTGCCATACCAACGGCAATACCAACCTGACCGTTGAGCAGAAGGTTTGGCAATTTAGCTGGCAGAACAGATGGTTCTTGCTTGCTGTCGTCAAAGTTTGGTCGGAAGTCGACGGTATCTTTATCAATATCGGCCAACATATCTTCAGCCGGACGAGTCATGCGAGCTTCGGTATAACGATAGGCCGCTGGTGGGTCGCCGTCCATTGAACCAAAGTTACCTTGGCCATCAACGAGCTCGTAGCGCATTGACCAGTCTTGGGCCATACGGACCATGGTGTCGTAGATAGCCGTGTCACCGTGCGGGTGGTAGCTACCCATCACGTCACCAACAACTGTGGCCGACTTGCGGTACTTAGCGTTTGGTCGCAGACCACTCTCGCCCATTACATACAAGATACGTCGCTGCACAGGCTTGAGGCCGTCGCGCACATCTGGCAAAGCACGGGCCACGATGACCGACATTGAGTACTGAAGATAGCTCTCTTCCATCTCATCTTCGATGGTTCGAGCGGTCACTTGTGAAGCACTGTCGTCGACAGCCAGGCCGGTAGCCGGACCGGTCTCTTCAACCGTACCTTCTTCGACAATTTCTTCTTCGTTGATTGGTTCTTCTGGAATGTTTGCGTCGTTGTCTGCCATATTAAATATCCAAATCCGTTACTGTTTTGGCGCGTGACTGAATGAAGTTCTTGCGCAGTTCAACCTCTGTACCCATGAGCTTGTTAAAGATTGCGTCGGCCTTCTCGCCGTCCTCAATATTAACCTTCAAAAGGACACGGTTTTCAGGGTTCATGGTGGTCTCCCAAAGCTCGGTCGCATCCTGCTCACCAAGACCCTTGTAGCG
>JBPEXE010000058.1:0-10740 GCA_052031955.1 Saccharimonadales bacterium (SeqCode) | reverse complement strand
CTGCAACCTCCACATTGTCCGGAGGCAGATGATTCCAATCAAAATCATACATGTCTCTAAATCGATTAATTGCACCGCCATGCGTTACAACTAAAACAGCACGAAGGTCCATGTGGACCTTTTTTATTGAATCCACAAAACTCTCAATTCGACGGTTGTAATCATCAAGCGTTTCGCCACCGGCTGCCACTTCGGTGTCACGAATTGACCAGTAGTAATCCTCTTGAATTTCGTCGCGTTTCTTACCCTCCGCCTGACCGAAATTGCGCTCGCGAAGACGCCAGTCTTTGAAAACCGGGATTCCGGGGTGATGGGATACAAAATATCGCATGGTATCAACACAACGTCCAAGGTCGGATGAAAAAACTGCATCAACAGGTTGCTTGAATTCTTTGGCGCTCCGTTTCGCTTGACTGTGGCCATTCTCGGTAAGTACTCCATGCGTCCAACCCTGAATTATGCCCTTTTGATTGGCTTCGGTCTCACCATGACGAACCAGATATAACTTCATAAAATAAGCATACCAGAAAAGTAAAAGCCTAGTCTTTCGACTAGGCTGTTCACGCGTCCTCACCCAGGCTCTTTCCTTTTCAGTTTTTGTTTTCAAGCAAAAGAGCCGACGCGTGACACTGCCTTCATAATAAATGGCTTATGCTTTGCGTTCAAGGTGCTTATGTCTCTATCAGTTTGAGAAAAGCTTCTTCATCAAGCAATTCGGTGCCAAACTTCTCGGCTTTCGCACGTTTACCATCGCCCAGCTTGGCGCCATGTATGAGATATGTCGTGCCTTTGCCCACCGAGCTCTGAAAGGTACCACCAAGTGCTCGAATACGCTCGGCCGCCAGTTCCCTGCCCATAGACTCGAGTGTGCCGGTAATGGCGAATGATTTACCACTGAGTGGGCCGTCGGTATTTTCGGCATCCATCGGCCACACGCCAAGCGACTTAAATTTCTCAAGCAGCGCGATGTTGGCTTCGTCCAAGAACCACTCCACAATACTGTGCGCGACAACTTCACCGATGCCATCGATTTCATAGAGCTCTTCCGGTTTTTCTCGGGCGGCATCCATCAGATTTTCAAACGACTTATAGCGGGAGGCAATGTCGAGGGAGGTTTGAACGCCAACATGTCGGATGCCAAGCCCATTTAAGAAACGCGCAAATGGAGGTGTTTTCTTGTCCGCCACAGCATCAACCAGTTTTTGGCTCGAAACATCTGCAAATCGCTCTAGATTCTCCAATTGATCTTTGGTCACTCGATAGATATCTGCAAAATCTTCAACCAATCCTTCGTCGACCAGCAAGGCAACATTTTTCTCGCCCATACCTTCGATATCGAGCGCTTGCTTCGATGCAAAATGCTGCAACGCTCGCTTGAGAATGTGTGGCGTGTTGCGGTTGACGGCGCGCCAGACCACTTCACCCTCGGGTTGCTCAAATTCAATGTCGATCTTTTCCAGTTCCTTGACCATGTCATAAGGCTGTTCTTCGCCAGTCCGCAGCTCAGTCAGCACGCGCGTAACTTTTGGAATAATGTCACCGGCTTTATGGATGATGACTGTGTCGCCAATGCGTACATCCAAGCGTGCTATCTCGTCCTGATTATGCAAAGAGGCGTGCTGAACCGTTGAGCCGGCCACGTCAACCGGCTCCATAACGGCTACCGGCGTGGCTGCACCGGTGCGGCCAATCGAGATAATAATGTCCTTGATTTTGGTCGTGGCTTCTTCGGCCGGATATTTGTAGGCAGCCGCGCCACGCGGTGCCTTACCAACAATGCCGAGCTGCACATAGGTGGCCTTGTCGTTGACCTTTATCACTAGACCATCGGTGCCAAACGGCAAGTCATGTCGCTTGTCTTCCCATTCATCGGCATATGCCTCAACCTCATCTAGTGTTTTGAGAACGACGGCCTGTGCATTGGTTTTAACGCCGAGTTTAGCAATTGTTTGATATATGAATCCGTAGCTTGGCACGTCCGCCTGATTATCACGGAGCAAGTCATAGCCATGAAAATGCATTTTTCGACTCGCCACCAACGACGAATCAAGTTGTCGCATGGTGCCGGCTGCTGTGTTGCGCGGATTCTTGAAAAGTGGCTCGCCGGCCATCTCTCGCTTATTATTCAGGGCTTCGAAGTCTTTCTTGTACATCAAAACCTCGCCTCGAATCTCGGTGCGACCTTGCAGAAAATGCTCCAGCCCCCGCACCTCGCGCAGTCTCAATGGCACCGCATCGAGCGTGCGCATATTCTGAGTGATGTCCTCGCCGGTTAGCCCGTCGCCGCGCGTGAGCGCTTGCACCAACTCACCATCTTGATATGTCAGCGCACAAGCAAAGCCATCCATTTTGAGATCAACAAAATATTCGAACGTGCCGTTTGGGCTTAGTTTCTTAATGCGCGAATCCCACGCCTCAAGCTCAGTCATATCAAACACATCATTCAGGCTTATCATGCGTGTTGTGTGTGCAACCGATTTAAAACCCGGCAGTGGCGCACCGGCAACGCGCTGGGTTGGTGAATCAGCCGTGATTAACTCAGGGAATTCGGCTTCCAGTTGCGATAGCTCATGTTTGAGACTATCGGCCGCAGCTTCGCTCATGGTCGACTCATCAAGCACGTGGTAGTGATAGCGATAATCAGCAATCAACTCGCGTAGTTTTTGAATGCGTGTGGTGGCCTCGTGTTTATTCATTCAGCAAATCCCGGTATAAGCCATAAAAGTACGTGTGGAACCACGGCAGAATCGACACAATAAGGAGGGCTGCAAACACGATGGCCGCATCTTGCCATACCCAGATAATGAACAACATTGGCAACAAAATCATCACACTTGTAAGCACCAAGAAGAGTATGGCGTTGCGTAAAATCGCGAACCGTCGCCCCTTGAGCATCATCTTGGCAGCATCAAGTGAGTCAAACGGCGCCTTGCCAGGAACGGTTGCAATGTAAGCCGCCATCACACTGCCAATCAACCAGTAACCACTCAGGACGATGCCGGCCATTAGTAAGGTCACAAAGCCAAGCTTTTCGATAGCCGAAGCCGCCAAGCCTTGATCAAAGGCGGTCTGAAACAAGAACGCGCCAATGCTGAATGGCACGAGCTGAATGAACATGACCAGTACCAGAATGACAATTGGCACAAGCGGGTACATACCCTGATAGTAGGCTTCGCGCACGCTAATTTGATGCTTCGTCCATATGCTGCGCAGTATCCAAACGATTGCCAGCGAGCAAACCAAAGTGATAACAAAGAACAAGACGCCAGTTTGCGCATCGAAAGAGGTGGATTGGCCAAACAAGGTGCCAATCGAAATGATGCGCGTCAGAATACTCTCTTCGCCGCCACCGAATACCTCAGTTACGGTGGCATTGAGCTCACGAATATCAACCTCTGTTAAAACGCGGATGAACAGGAAGTACAACACAGCATACACGCTGGTTGCCCTGGCAAGCGGCTTCCAGTGTGTGCGAAAAATCCGAAAATTCCGCAGAACGCCACTTTTAAGGGTTGGCACCATCACCTGCTTATCGCTTTTCTTGCTCGATTTCTTGATCGGTTTTTTCGAAGACTTCTTGCTGTCGGTCGTCTTCTTACTTGCCATTACCAAGCACTCCGTCTTCCATGTCGCGTAATCGAGCAATTCGCTTCTCGAGTGGCGGGTGGGTTGAGAACATCGAGCTAATCGAGTTTTTCTTCAACGGGTTTGAGATGTAGAAGTGTGCAGTCGAGCTGTTTTGATGCTTTGTGGTCGAGCCATATTGGCCAATTTTTTCAAGCGCAGATGCCAAGCCCTCCGGGTAGCGCGTCGTCAAAGCACCGGTTGCATCGGCCAAGTACTCACGCTGACGTGAAATCGCCAACTTAATCATCGAGGCAATCAAGGGCGCAATGATGGCAATAAGGATGCCGACAATCAACGCGGCGCCATTGTTATTGCGGTCACGATCGCCGCCAAACCAGAGCATGCGCATGCCAATATCTGCAATAATACTGATTACAGCCACTAAGGCAAAGGCCATCATAGATACACGAATATCATAATTTTTTACATGGCCCATCTCGTGAGCCATGACGCCCTCGAGCTCGGTGTCTGAAAGATGATCGAGCAAACCGCGTGTCGCCGCAACAATGGCATGGTCAGGGTTACGACCGGTGGCAAATGCATTGAGCGCCGGGTCCTCAATCACATACACCTTTGGCATAGGCATACCAAGGGTAATTGCGAGGTTCTCGACCGTCCGATATAGACGCGCCTCGGCCGCCTCGTCAACCTGCGTGGCACCGCTCATGGCGACTGCCATTTTGCCGGCACCATAATAGCTGATTAATCCGTAGACGAGGGCAATCGGCAATGCGATTGCCGTGACGTACAAATCACCCGTGAAGACATAGCTTAGAACAGCCGCCACAATGCCAACAAAAACAACGAAGAAGAACAGCAGTCCAACGGTTTTCAGCTTATTCGAAGAAATCTCTTCATGTAGTGTGTTTGTAGCCATATGTCTCTCTAAAATTTAACGTCAACGGGCTCTTCGATAGTTGAGCGATCTTCAACCTCAAACAAGGTTCGCTTTTCAAAGCCAAGTCGCTTCGCAAATATGTTCGTTGGGAACACCTGAATCTTGATGTTGATATCTTCAACGCTGCCGTTGTAAAACCGTCGTGCAGCCTGAATTTTGTTTTCGGTATCAACAAGCTGCGCTTGGAGGTCGCGGAAGTTCTGGTCAGCTTTTAGGTCTGGGTAGCTTTCTGCAACTGCAAACAAGCTTTTGAGGGCACCGGTAAACATGTTCTCGGCTTCAGCCGTGTCTTGCACGCCATTGGCGTTCTGAATGGCTGAACGCGCCTCAGTCACCTTCTGGAAAACTTCTTTCTCATGCTTAGCATAGCCCTTTACAGATTCAACCAAGTTTGGGATGAGGTCGGCACGACGCTTCAGCTGCACAGTAATATCACTCCACGCGCTATCAACACGTACGTTTGACTTAACCAGGCCATTGTATGTTGACCACAGCCACAGACCGCCGACGGCGAGAACTGCAACAATCACAAGAATTACTACCATTTTGTACTCCGCTCTTTTAGGTACTTTTAGTATAGCATGGTGGCATCTGGTTTGTGCAGTGGTTTCTCGGGGTGAGGTTGACTTATGCACAAGCGACTTAATTTCGTCAAAAAACCTTATGCTTTGGCAGGATTTGTTGTAAAATGTAACTAGCTTAGGCAAAAACCTGAGCGCCCTGAGGTACGCCACAAAGCGGCCAAAGGATTTAGAAGTTAGGAAGACGGCAAAAACCGAGCGACCAAGCTTCTTACACAAACATGTTTCACGTATATACGAGAATCATTTCGCCCGTATCTCAACATTTAACGAGTTAGCACTACATAAAAACTGCAGACTATGTGATGCCCACGGAGAAATGATAGAAACGCAAATAACACTTCAGCAAAAACTGAAGTGTTTTTGTTTTAAGTTATAAGTAGATTCAAAGTTATAACGTGGTGGGTGACCCCACCCGTCCGCGAAGGTGGGACGGGTGGGGTCTTGGCTGCTCAGCGGAGGTTGACCTCGACCACGCCACGATCGACGCGTCCCGAGACCTCCAGGTCGTTCCACAACCAGACGGCCGTGGTCATCTTGACTCGAAGGCAGCCGCTCGAGTCATAGTTGGGCCCCACATAAGGGTAGTAGTGGATGCCCTGTCCCCGGTAGAACTCGCAGTAGTACTGCAAGCCCGTGCTACTGGTGCGTTGGCAGTCGTGCATCTTCCACGACCTCGTCACTGTGACGGTGTCGTCGATGCCGCCGTCGGAGTTGAACGGGCCGTCGCTGTCCACGAGGGACGGCGTCAGCTCGAACGGTCCGTACAGCTTGGCGCCGAGCTTGCCATCCTCGGCGGCGAACACCGTGCCCGTGCGGGCGTGGCGGTCGACGCAGATGACGCGCTCGGTGGCACGGTTGACAACCGGACAGCCGATGTTGGTCGTGGATGCCGTTGACCTGGTGTCACTCGTCGCGGCGCTGAGGCCGAGTTGCGTGACGGTCTTGGATCCGAACCAACCGAGTTGCGACTCGGGCATCACCCCGTTGGCCACCCAGACGCGCTGCTTGCCGATGAGCGCACTGCAGGTCTCGGGGCCAAGGTCACCATCGACGGTGACCTTGAGGGCTGTCTGGAGTGGGCGCACATAGCGCTCGTAGCCAGACGAGATGCGGCAAGGGGCGGGTCCGCCAAGCTGGTCGGCGTTGAAGACCGCGTTGTAGGTCTTCCAGCCGATGTGGCCAACTTCCCAGTCTGCGATGCTGCCGATCTCAAGGAGAACGGTATGCAACTTCAGAACTTCGCCGCACGTCTCGCTACCCAGGACACCATCCGCGGTCACATGCAGGCCAGCCTGCAGCTCCACGAATCGTTCCTGGGGCAAGTAGTTGACGCACCCTCCGTTGTGGTCGGCATGGGCCGGGGAGCCCATGATGAATAGTGCCACCGCAAACGTTGCGACGGCGGTGATGAAGACACCGAGGCGAGCCCGGCAAATCCCCAACAAACGCATGACAATCACCTCCTGTGTCGTAGTCCTACGTTCAATCTATAATTATACCATAAGCACGTTTATTTGTAAATACTCTTAACAGTGGTCACCCTCTACTCTCTCGTCCACTCTTACACCTTGAGTGTTATACTTCGACAAAAGAGTTGAGTGAGGAGAAGCTATGCTAAAGAAGAAACCTGCTGTTAGTTTTGGGATTGTTGTGTTTGCGCTGTCGCTTGCGCAATTTATTATGACCGTCGATTCAACCATCATGAACGTCTCAATTCCGACCCTAGTTGACGATCTTGATACAACCGTTGGTGCAGTTCAGACTGCCATCTCGCTGTACGCCCTAATTATGGCCGCTTTTATGTTGCTTGGTAGCAAGCTGGGCGAGATATATGGCCGCAAGAGGATGTTTCAAGTTGGATTGGTTATTTATGGTATCGGTTCGGCAATTACGGCTGTCGCTCCAAATATCGGCATCCTGATTCTTGGTTGGTCTGTGCTCGAGGGCTTAGGCGCCTCACTTATGATGCCTGCCATGATGGCGCTGATTTCAATTAATTTTGACGGCAAAAAACGCATTAGTGCACTCGGCATTACGGCTGGCGTGGCCGGTGCCGCTGCTGCTGTTGGCCCGATTGTTGGCGGCGCCTTGTCGACCTATGCTACCTGGCGCTATGCCTTTGTAGCCGAGGTGGTTATTGCCATCATCACCTTGGTGCTGAGTCGGCAAATTCTGGATAACGCCAAGCTCGCCAAAGAAAAGGTCGATATGCCCGGTGCGCTACTTGCCGCACTTGGACTTTCAACCTTTGTATTCGGCATCCTCCAGGCAAGTGAATACGGTTGGGTGCGCGCTACCAAACCATTCAACATCGCCGGCCTTGAATTTGAACCGTTTGGCTTGTCGATTGTGCCGTTCTTGTGTGGTATTGGCCTGCTGCTCGTAGGCTTGCTCTTTAGGGTTGAAGCCAAACGCAAAGCTCAAAAGCTTCCAACTTTGCTAAACGTCAGCTTGTTCGAAAAAGTAACTATTAAAACTGGGCTAAACATCGTTCTAATAACTCAACTCGTGCTAGGTGGCACCATGTTTATCATGCCGCTCTTCTTGCAACTGGTGCTTGGCTTTAGCGCCATGCGCACGGGTGTGGTGATGTTGCCGATTTCAATTGCCTTGGTCGCCAGCTCAATCCTGACCACCAAAGCAGCCGAAAAATACGGTGCGATTCGTACTATTCGATTCTCACAAGTACTTCTGGTGGCTGGGCTATTCCTATTGGCCTACAACACGACTAATGACGCCAGCGCTACTAATCTGATTTTGCCGTTCGCCTTCCTTGGTGCAGCTATCGGCTTCATTATGCCGCTCAACCAATCCATTTTGCTCGGTAGCGTAAAAGACAAAGACAGCTCCCAAGTAGCTGGGCTCAACTACACCTTCCAGCAACTTGGTATGTCGCTCGGCACGGCCGTCATCGGCTCGGTGCTTCTCTTCTCGCTTGGTAATGGCATCGTGCAAGGGCTCTCGACATCAGACAGTTTTGATCCTGTTGAGATTTCCGAGAACAGCGTCGCAATCTCAAGCAATGTAGAGTTTGTGTCAAATGAGCAGTTGTCAGCAGGCCTCGCACAGAGCGACTTATCGGAAGAGCAACAGGCCGACATTATGAGCGTCAATACTGACGCCCGCTTACGTGCACTTCGCGTCGCAATCGGTGCCGCCATGGTATTCTCGCTGCTTGCCCTCAGCTCCTCCGGACGTATGCAGGACGCACTCAACCCAAAGTCTGCTTGAATAACTTCTTGAGAATCTATATAATTCTCTCCTGTTACGCGGGTGTAGCTCAGTTGTTTAGAGCGCTTCCTTGCCAAGGAAGAGGTCGAGAGTTAGAGTCTCTTCACCCGCACCAATTAGAAAGCCGGCCCACGTGGTCGGATTTTTAATTGGTATGAATTGGGCTTTCACTCTCGACCTCTTCGCAGTCATTATGTGTCGAGAGTATGCTCTTTCCTGTCTTCGACAGGTTAAGAGCTTTAGAGTCTCTTCACCCGCACCAAAACCAGAACCTCACGCAAGTGGGGTTTTTGTTATCATGGAATCATGTCTTTCCAAGCATATCTCGACAACGCCGAGCTCAAAACCGGCAAAACTCCGCAAGAGCTGATTGATGAAGCCGCCGCCAAGGGCTTCGGCAAAGACACCAAGGCCGGTGAAATCCTTGAATGGCTCAAAACTGATTATGATTTGGGCCGAGGACACGGCATGGCAATCGTTCATGTAATTAAAAATGGTGCCCAAATTTCTGACAAGCACGTCCAATCCGGCTCAGCCCACTCAGACGAATCAAACACGCTCCGACTCGATGGCATTAAGAACAGGTAACCCTCTAGTCGCATCTTTGCTATACTTCATCTGATGCGGTGACCGAGAATAGGTATTGCCCCGCAAGGGCTTTTACGGTGGCGTCATGCCCACCCCGCATCTCCACATTATTATGACTGCACAAGAACACATCCAAGCACGACTCGAGAAAATGAAACAGCCAATTCAACATGTTGAGGTTGACGGCTCACTTGAGGATGCTGTGTATGCCCGTTTGATGTCGAAAAAGTTTCGAAAAATGAAAGCCGGCGATCCGTGTGTGGAGATTACTCGGCGAGTTGTTGCAAAAGCTGTGAAAGAGCAAACACCTATTTTGGTGACTGAGTGTTTTGGCGGCAATAAGCTCTGGCGATTTGAAGAGGCCCCGGAAGTAGATTGGGCTGAATTGTTTAGTCTTTTCTATTTTGTAGACTGGATGAAATACGTAGCAGAAGTTCATAAGCCAGGCATGATTTTTGACTATTTCTCACAGGACTTGGCGGTGGAACGGCTCGACAACCTCACGAGGAAAGAGCTTGACGCGTACAGCGACACCTTCCGAGACATGATTGCATTCGTCGAGCCATACTTGCCAGAGGGTGTGTCGATACAATATCGACGCCACCGGGAAATGTATGATGATGAGTCAAAATATGACGATGAGCTCAAAATTGAGATGGATAAAATGCTCGAGGAAAATGATGGCAAACTGCCCGAAATGGATGACGAAAGTAAAGCTCGCACCGAACTGAATGTGCGTCCACTTGATGGTCAGACGGACGACCCGATGTGGCGCGAGAAGGTTGAGCTACAGCACCGCGCACTCTTCAACACGCCGACACTTGGCACCTACCTCACCTTCCCCGACATGGTTTGGACCTGTCCAACTTGGTATGACGATTCGATAGTGACCGGAAGCACCAAGAAGTCGATTGCAAAGTTTTGGGCCGGCGTGGGCGCACTGCAGAAGAAAGATGATGGTTATAACGATTTGGTACTTACACCAAAGCAGCTCGAAGCAGCCGATTTTACCTGGGAAGACGTTTCTTTTGATGGACTGAGGGGCAAAAACTTCAAGCGTGTCAGGATTGTGTCGCGTGGTAGCTAAGCCCCGAATTTACGGAATGAGCTTTGCCAAAGTCTACCCACTGTATGTCGCCAAGGCCGAGCGCAAGAATCGTACCAAAGCAGAGGTTGACGAAATTATTCGCTGGCTGACGGGCTACAGCGATAAGCAGCTCATGACCAAGCTTGCCAATGAAACCGACTTTGAGTCGTTCTTTGCAGATGCACCAAAACTCAACCCCAAGCGCAAAGAAATCACGGGCGTTATTTGTGGGGTGCGAGTTGAAGAAATCAAGGAACCAACCATGCAGGAAATTCGTTATCTCGATAAGCTTGTCGACGAACTTGCCAAGGGCAAAACCATGCAAAAAATACTGCGCGATTAAGAGTACCGAACAGTAGTGAACGCTATTGATTTTAACTCTTGTTTGTGATATAATAGTGCCTTCTCGTACCTTGAAATGTGATGGGTTGTGAGCGGATGAAGCTGGGCTAGCTATGCCCTGTTTCACCCGCTCGCAATTCCGCCGTGGGACCAACTATTAGAAAGGGGTCTCACTGGTGTTGAGGCTGATGATGCGGTATAACCGCCACGAATACCTGATCCTGCGTCGTGCAGCAGAATACCTGCACGAAACAGTGCGCAGGTACCATGCGCACCGACTGACGATGGGCATGATCCTTGGCTTCTATGCGCCACTGGCCCTCGTCACCTTCTCGCTCTACGGAGCGAGCAACTACCCGTTCGAGTTCGGGTCCCTAATGTGG
>JBPEXE010000057.1:0-3304 GCA_052031955.1 Saccharimonadales bacterium (SeqCode) | reverse complement strand
GAGATTATTGAGCAAATTGGGAGTCACTTTTCGTTGCGCGAGAACGAGGTGAAGCGGTTGCTGGATTTAGCCGGTCTTGATGCCGACGACTTTGAGTTTAGTTTTGACGCCGGTGATATGGACTTACAGAAACTCACCGACCAATACGATGTGATGATGGCGCCGATTTTTTATACCGACATGGTAAATGTCGTGAGCAATCAATATGGCATCACCATCAACTTTATTCAGAACGCAAGCGGCGACGACAAGCCGGTTGTTGTGTCGCGTGTTGGTATGTCACACAAGCACGCCGAGAGCATCATTGCAGTGCTGGCCGAAAGCCTCAAGCGGGCCCAAGAGCAAAATCAGCAAGACGACAACCAAAACTAGTCGGCTGAAAACCCCTTTAGCGCTGGCAGTAGGATAAACTCCTCGTCAACACTTACAAACTCGCCTGCCACGAGCGCCTCTGCTACATCGGTGTAACTTCGATTTGCTATGTCGTACAGAATTTCGTGCCTATCCTGCGCGTAATCGAAATGACTTGGCGATGATGGTTGGGTTGGGTATTCAAAATAATCTGAAAAAAGGTACCCATACTTGTCATCCAAGTCGCCCATCAGCAGGTATCGACGGAGTCGTTCGGCGTCATCACAGTAGCCCGGGCCACCTGGAACCGTCTCGTCTGCCAGATCTCTCACCAATAGGGAAGCTGTGTTTTGCTGGTCTTCTTCATCTGACCCGTGAAGTATCTGGGCAATTCTAAGCAAGAGGTCAAAGCGAATATCGGCATGAAGCATCTCGGGCGCCTCGGTTCGCTCGCTCACCAAAAAGGCGTATGCCTCTAAAGATTTTCCATCATCCAACAAACCGTGAACATGCTCGGTATGGAATGACGTAAACCGACTATCGTTGCGGAGGTTTGGTACCACGCGGCGAGCTTCATGTGTCCAGAGTTCGACGAGCTGGTAATGGCGCGCATCGTTGTAGTTTAGACCATCGTCACCCTCGCGTCGCTGCATCTCACTCGATGCTCGGTATTGGCTGACAACTGTCCAGAGTATGGCGAGGCGTTCGAAGGGGTCTTCGATATCGTTAATAGATTTGCCAGGTGCAGTGAGGTGCCAGTCTATTTCATCCAAAGGTAAAACAACAGGCGGGTCCTGTGGTGGCTTGAATGCATCCGGTCCATCTGGATTTGACATACAAACAGTATACTTGCATAAGATATATTCACAAGCGACCATTTGGTTATGGGGGCTGTGTTTATTGAGCTGCTTCTATCACGCAAAGAGGTCGCGTGGGTTTCAGGGTGTTTGTATTATCATTGCTTTTGCTTTAATTATTCCCGATAATAGAAGTACGAGGAGTAAACAAAAAATAAAACAAACAGAGCAGGTTTGGCCCAAACGAAGGGAATGCTCTTGAAGTGGCTTGCTTAAGTCGCTGAAAGTTCTGCTTGTGGCAATCTATACCATCTACACCAGGAAAGCGGATAGAAAACTTATTAAAGTGGCCTTTTTTGGCGTGGTCACCGCGTTTGCATTGGTTGGAATGACCTTCAGTAGCGTTTTTATGGCCATGCGTTTTGGATTATTGAATGTGCAAGGCGTCAATTCCCAGCGAAACTCGTTTTATGATGCACTCCCCAAGAGCACGCTCGAGAACGCTGTATTGAGCCAGAATCCTACCGAAACCAGCTGCCTCAAATTGAGCGAGGCCGAAGAATTGGTGCCAATATGTGCCTGGAATCAAAGCGAAGAATGGCAAACGGTACGTGCCGGTATTGAGAAAGATGCCGAGATAATTCAAAAAGTTTCGCATCAGACCGGTGTTTCCCCGCGTATGATAGTGGCAACTATTATGCCCGAACAGCTGAGGTTCTTTACCAGCTCGAGAGAAGTCTACAAATCATATTTTGAGCCATTGAAGATACTCGGCTCGATGACTACCTTTTCACTTGGGATAGCCGGCATGAAACAAGGTACGGCGCGCCAGATTGAGCTGTATACCGTTGACACAAACTCACCATTCTACCCGGGCGAAGATTTGAGTAAACTTCTCGAGTATCCCGAAGGTAAAAATACTGATGCCGAGCTGTATAACCGTCTAACATCTGACGATCATTACTACTCGTATCTCTACACCGCATTGTTTATCCGCCAAATAACCGCCCATTGGGCGTCCTATGGTTATGATGTGAGTGAGCGCCCGGACGTAGTAGTGACGCTATTTAACATTGGCATGGGAAATTCAGAGCCTAAGAGTCGCCCGCAAATTGGCGGCACAACCATCTACCTAAATGGTGAAACCTATTCCTTTGGCGAACTTGGAACTGCGTTTTATATGTCGGACGAGCTGACAAAGCTCTTCCCGCGCTAAGTACTAGAGTTCGGGGCCGATGTATTTGAACCGAGGCAGGTTTTTGCCGTTATAGTCAACATTCTCCATGAACATTTTCAGTGGCCGAACCTGCATGCGCAGCCCTTTATGCTGAGGAATAACGTATAGCGGGATGTAGACCGCGAGAATTTCGTCCGTTTCAGTGTGCCTTGCGCAGCCGAGCAGTTGGTAGTATCTGCGATCATTTGGAGTGCTTTTATAGTGTTCGTACACGCCATTTAGTGGGTAGTCGTTGTGTGTCATAGCACCAGAATACACTAATCAGGCAACGATGAGCATAAGAACAACAGATGAATCGTGTCGCTTCTTGGGTTCTTCTGGGTGTATACTCAGGTTAGATAAAAGAGGAGACGAGCATGCCAACTAAGAAAGAAGTTGAAATTCCAGGGTATCTCAAAATATCAAAGGTCGTGGTGTGGTTTTTGTATTTCTATATCCTATTGGGCATTATCTCGCTATTGCTGCGAGTGTTCCTGTTGCTGTTTAGCGCCAACCCAAATGCAGGTTTCGCCGAACTGGTAGGTGATATTTCGGGTGAATATCTCCAGCCTTTTAGAGGAATCTTCCCGCCAAAAGAAATTGGCGAGACGGGATATCTCGATGTATCTGCCCTGTTTGCGATACTCGTCTATCTTATTGTGTTGTGGGGTGTGCATGCGACTATTTCCTATGTGCAAAATAAAATTGATATGAGCCGAGCCGAGCAAGAGCGTGAGATTGCTGAAGCCAAGAGACAACGCGAGCTAGAAGCCGAGCGAGAGCGTGAAGATCGACGTGCGGCCCGAGCCAAGGCATCTACTCAGACAAAGAAGAGAAGCTAGGAGGCCCACATGATTCGTATGCTTGCAAGCTTAGCGCTTGCTGTTCTTGCCAACGCCGTCGGTCTACTGGCAGCCGCAGCACTTGTTGATGGCTTTAC
>JBPEXE010000056.1:0-2404 GCA_052031955.1 Saccharimonadales bacterium (SeqCode) | reverse complement strand
CACACGAGGAGCATTACAACGCCGTCATCGTGCATTGATTTGAGGCTTGCTTTACGTGTCAGCAAATCATCTTCAACGGTCGAGGCTCCGCGATCCTGACCGCCACCGGAAATAATAATGTCCGTATCTTTCGGTATGTCATCAGCGATTCCGACTGGCACTATCTCTGCTTCAATCCCTCTCCATTCGAGTCGTTTTTTAAGAGACAAGACGTTGCCGGTATCGCCATAGATATTCATCTCAATTGGATACAAGTGTACGATTTTAAGCTGTTGCTTGCTCATTCCCACATCCCCGCTACATTTGTTTTCTTGCCTAATACTCCACGCAACTCCAACATGGCTGTATATGTGCAATATATAAGTACCTGCTCAGATTTGTCACCTAGGATGACCGCCAACAGGTCATTTATCCCTTCAACTGATGTGGCGTGAACTTCATCGTATTTGAGTCGTAGTGCCATATCATTTGCACGGTAGCCACTTACATACTTCGTGTTCTCGCGCTCAACAGATGTAAAGTCAACATCCCAGAGCCACGATACATCACGGCCATCAGCAAAGTCGTCATTAATTACGAATGCCACGCTTCCATAGTCGGAGGTGTCGTAAGACCGTAAGCTTTGCCTAAATCCAGAGGGATTTTTCACCAGCGCAAGCGTTATCCGCTTACCGTTCACCTCTACAATCTCGCCGCGACCGAACGCAGCAGGAATATTTTTCATAGTTGGCACAATATATTGGGGCTGCATCTCAGGACAGACGCGCATAGCTGTCGCGAGAGCTGCACTTAGATTAAAAGCATTATGGATGCCAGCGATTTGCACCTGTGTTCGATACAGCTTACCCTCAATCCGAAAGCCAACCGACCCCGGTTTATAATCGCTCAACGTAACGCTGTTCTTGGTCTTTTGTCGGCTTTTCTTCTTATGGTGTTTACGAACATTGCCATGTAAGTCATCATCTGTTGGAAGCTGCTCCTTCAGTTCCTGACTCACACCAAAGTACGTAACCTCCGCCTGTGTTTGCTGAGCAAGCTGTCTAATTCGTGGATCGTCATGATTTAGGACCGCTCCATCTGTGCTGTAAGATATGGTTTCACCAATAAACTCGGCCGTTTTATCAATCTCGCCATATCTATCAAGTTGGTCGCGCATGACATTGAGGGCAAGCACCAGACGAGGTGGATACTTGGCGGCAAACTTTCTGGAATATGCCTCGTCCAACTCGAGTACTGCAACATCATAATCCAGCCCCCCTGTAACCTTTGAGTTCTTAATAAGTGTGGCGTAGACACCACGCGTAAAGTTACTCCCCGTTGGATTACTCAGAACGCGAAAACCGCATTGCTCAAGTAAGTACACGAGCGACTTGGTTGTCGTTGTTTTTCCATTTGTACCCGTCACAACTATCACTCCGCCATCAAGCTGGTTCAGTTGTTTCTCAAGTAGGCTCGGATATACTCTTTCTGCGAGCAAGCCCGGCAACGCCGATCCATTCCGGCCAGTCATTCGAAGCCCGCGCATCATAATCTTACCCAAAACAATAATAAGTATCTTCATGGGTGTCTAATTCGCGTTTTGATTAATTTGTGACTTCATACTCATCATTGTCCATAAATCTATCAATCAGCACAAGCGCATCCTCCGAGGACTCCGCCCACTGTATAAATCGATTACGCTTAAACCAAGTACGCTGCCGCTTGGCAAGTTGCATTGTGTTTTTTACAATCTGTCGTTTTACTTCACTCATTGAAGTATTGCCTCTTTCCCATTCAGCAAATTCTTGGTATCCGATGCCGGTAAAAGCCTCCGAGTTTAAGGCATAATGTGCTCGCAATTCGTTGTATTCATTACGTAGACCTGCCCTAAACATAACCTCTACTCGCTGCTCAATTCGCTTTCTCAGTTGCGTTTTTGAAAGCTGCACCCCTGTAATTAGAGCGTTGTAAAAAAGTTTATTTGTTTGCTCGGTTTGGCCATTTCGTTCAATCAGGCGGATGAGGTGTCGCTTGTTTTTGAGCGTCTGCTCGCTTACTTCGATCTTCATATTTTTTGCAAGCGTAGACAATTCAGCAACAGATTTGTTGTTTAGTTCACCACGCAATTTTTCGTTTTTGTCACCACCAAATGAATAATTAAATAGGACTCCGTCAATATAGAGCCCGGTGCCACCTACCAAAATTGGTATTTTACCTCGTTTCTGGATATCTATGATGGTCGCCTGTGCGTAGTCCTTAAACTGAGCTGCACTGTAGTTTTCATCAGGGTTTACCAGATCGAGACCGTGGTGTGGTATGCCCTGCATTTCCTCATTCGTAGGTTTGGCAGTCCCGATATCCATGCCTTTGTATATGGTTCTTGAATCGGCACATATTACCTCTCCGTTGTGGCGCCGAGCGGCCT
>JBPEXE010000055.1:0-1548 GCA_052031955.1 Saccharimonadales bacterium (SeqCode) | reverse complement strand
AGCAAAAAGCAGGGTGGCGCTGATGCCGGTGATGTTGAGGGAAATGCCCAAATTATTCGTGATGTTTTGAGCGACTTTAAGATTAACGTCGAAATGACCGGTGCAAACATTGGCCCGCGCGTTACGCAATACACGCTGACACCGCCTGCCGGAGTGAAACTTACCAAGATTACGGCACTTGAGAACAACCTCGCGCTTAACCTCGCGGCTACATCAATCCGTATGGAAGCGCCAATTCCTGGTCAGCGTGCAGTTGGTATCGAAGTACCAAATATCAAGTCGGCCCAGGTTGGCTTGCGCGGCATTTTGGATGACAGTACGTGGAAGAGCAATCAGTCGCCACTTGGCTTCGCGATTGGCCGTGATATTGCCGGACGAGCCATGGTTGGCACGCTGGATAAAATGCCACACCTTTTGATTGCCGGTCAGACTGGTTCTGGTAAATCGGTGATGATTAACACCTTGCTGACGAGCTTGCTGTACCGCAATTCACCAAGCGATATGAAGCTGATTCTGGTTGACCCAAAGCAGGTTGAGCTCACCCCGTATGCGGAGATTCCACATCTGTTGACACCGGTAATTGTTGAGCCGGAACGAACTATCTCTGCACTCAAATGGGCGACCGCAGAGATGGAACGACGCTACTCGGCATTGGCAGAAGTGGGCAAGCGCAATATCGGCGAGTACAACAAGCTGAAAAAAGAAGAGGGCATGCCCTATATCGTGATTGTGATTGATGAGTTGGCTGACCTGATGATGATGGCGGCTCGTGATGTTGAGGCATTGATTGTGCGCCTGGCACAAAAAGCGCGTGCCGTTGGCATTCATTTGGTACTGGCCACCCAGCGTCCGTCGGTTGATGTTATCACCGGTCTGATTAAGGCCAACGTACCAGCCCGCATCGCTTTTACGGTAAACTCTCAGGTCGACTCACGAACCATTCTTGATCAAGTTGGGGCCGAGAAGCTTCTGGGTAGTGGTGACATGCTCATGACGACGCCTGAACTACCAAAACCAATCCGTATCCAGGGTGCGTTCATCGATGACAAAGAAATCAACAAGGTGACCGACCACGTTCGCAACCAACGCGCACCGCAATATGACGATGAGATTATCTCGCAACCGGTGCAAATTGGTGGCAAGGGCAGTACGGTCCCAACTGATGACTTTGATGCTGACGACAGTTTATATATGGATGCAATACAGGTAGTCGTTGACAGTAAGAAGGCCTCTGCGTCACTTCTGCAGCGTCGTCTGCGCGTGGGCTACTCCCGAGCAGCACGCTTGATTGAAGCCATGGAAGAACAAGGAATTATCGGTCCAGCGGATGGGGCACGGCCACGCGAAGTTTTAATTAGTAGCATGGCGGATCTCGATGGCGGCTCAGACGAAGAATACCCAGTCGAATGATGAAGCTGCTCAGCGCTTTCGTCGCTTAGCAGACTATCTCCAACAGAAGCGGCGCAACAAGAAACTAAGCATTCGCAAAGTTTCTCAACTCACCAATTTACCGGAGCCGACTATCCGAGCACTCGAGAACCCTCGGCG
>JBPEXE010000054.1:0-1799 GCA_052031955.1 Saccharimonadales bacterium (SeqCode) | reverse complement strand
AGCCCGGACAGTGTCGTCCGTATGACTCTATCCTTGAAGTTATAGTCAAACGATTGCACAGGCAGCAACCAGGCAATCGTATCATCGCCATAGCCCCCGCCAAGCGGCTGCATTTCTACCGTGACCGGCTTGCCGTCTATGGTCACCGATACCGTTGCATCCAGTAAATTAACTGTTTGATCGGCAGCGCTTGCCGACCATATCGGCGTAAAGTGCTCAAATGGGACATAGCCTTGCGCTGGCCAGAGTGCATATGTCGGCGCTCCCGGTTGTACGCTATTGTTTGCCGATGATAAGACGTGCAAGGCATTGGATGAACCTGTATCACCCAGCCCCATCTCGACCATCTCACCACTCAAAATCCAACGTCGATGCCCAAGCGTATCCCAGTTTCCCCATTCATCCATGTAGGCATCTATGGCTCGCGGACCGGCACAGCCAAGACACAAGTTGGACAGCCCGGCCGCATCATCACCGCCACTCGAGTAACACGTCCAGTTCGAAGGGGGCGCATGACTTAAATCATTATTTGCAAGCATCATCAATGCCGCAGCTTGTGCATCCGCAGCAAATGCTGGGTTAAATACGACGGGCGGTAATTTGGCCAAATCCCGAACATAATTGACCGTATCCAGCGTTGCTTGAGTATATGCAGCAGATACCGTTCCAGCGTCGCAGCCGGACACCGATCCAGTCCACCCTGATGGTGTATTGCGCACATTGTTTTGGTATTTTTTATAGTCCGCGAAGGCTTGTGATCGAGTTTGATTGTGCGAGTAGAATGACGCCTCAGCAGCATCTAGCGAGAGGACCGACAACAGAACAGACAGTATCAATATAGCTACCAGTGTTTGTACATGTCGCAAATAATTCAATCGCATGCTTAATCCCATATTACCATGAGCACATAATCATGATACGCACATATCACATGCCAGTTGTTTATTCCTTTGGAGTTTGATAAGATTGTTTAGTTAGTAAACCTTATGGAAATATCAGACTTTTCAACTTACAGAACAGGAGTCCTTCAAGCCTCTGCCTACAGAAATTTGAAGGAGTTTATGTTACGCACGCTCAAACCGTATGGCCTGACATCTTCAGAATGGTCAATATTGGGTATCGCGCATGAAGAATCAAAGAATGGCGGCATTCGTGTCAGCGATCTCGCAATTGTTCTCGACGTGCAAACATCCTATGTTACCAACATGGTGCGTCGCCTCCAACATGCAGGTTACCTAGAGCTACGTTTTGACGAAGATGACGGACGTGTGCGACTGATTGAAGCGACCCCCAAAGCACATCTCCTGGTAATAGAAATCGAGCGCGAGCTTCGGAAAGCAATGCGCCAATGGCTGAGCGAGGTTGAAATTCATGATCTTATGATTTATGTCAAAGTTCTTAACCAGATTGCCGGCTTATCATCAGATGCAAAAAGTAGTTAAGTCAACTTAATTACATTTTACTTTAGTTAGTAAACTACCTACCATAGAGTTTGTAACAACTAACGAAAGGTTTTTCATGGATAACAAACTTGTTGCCATAGTCATAGCGATTATCATCGCTGGTGGAGGCGGGTATTTGCTCGGGTCACAAATGAGTTCGAGCGATTCTGCATCAAATCAAGAAATGAGTACATACACGGAGGCGCGGGCTGATTTGCGTGTGGCGTTAAACAACGCTCTGCGAGAACACGTAAACCTGGCCGGTGTTGCGCTCAGAAACGTATTCACCGAAGCACCTGACACTGCTGCCGCGGTTGCAGCGCTGGACAATAACAGTCTTGAAGTAGCCGGTCTCGT
>JBPEXE010000053.1:0-4126 GCA_052031955.1 Saccharimonadales bacterium (SeqCode) | reverse complement strand
TCCCATAAATCATAGCTGGCGTGTGGCAGGCTCGTCTTCTCGTCAATGTAGTTTTCAAGGAAGGTGGCCGCCGGTTTGATGAATGTACCGTAAAATCGGGACACGAAATCTTCGTCTTCGGTATGTACAAGATATTGGTGCAACATGAAGAGTACGATGGCGGTTTCATCTTCCTGGATAGCCAGCTCCGGCTTTCCCTTGTGCACGAGCGGATGCCACGTACTACCGACTGCGCGATCCGGCTGGTACTTGTGCATGAGACTGCCATTTTCGCTCATGGTGTCACGGGCAAATTCAAAGAATGCCTTTGGCTCATCTTTGTAGCCGAGTCGAATCAGAGGCCACATTATATAGGCAGAATCTCGAGGCCAGCAGTATGAGTAGTTGTCGCGGGCATAATTGAGCATCTCTGAGTCGCCGGATGCAATAACACCGCCGCGTCTGTCCATGTGTGATTTCATGATGAGGAGCGATTTCTTAAAAGGCACCATTTGCTGGTGGGGTAGCTGGCTGAATTGATTTTCACCAATCTCAAGCCATTTCTTCCAGTAGTCCTGGGTTGCTTCGTAGCGCTTCAGAAATCCGCCACCCTTGAGCTTGTGATGGATTGTCAGCGCATCAGCCTGCGACGAAGCGGCCACAATCCAGTAATGTAAGCGCTTTGATGACATGGCGGGCAATTGATATGAAAAACGAATTGTCGAGTCGACTGAGCCGTGCTCAACAGCGTTATTGCTGAGCTCACCATCCAAAGCGTCATCATAGGTACCACTCTGGCCCTCGATGCCGTGCACGCCGACACAGTATTGATCAAAGCTGTCGCCATCGGACATTTGTCCATAAATAAGGAAGCTGCGCTTGTCTTTATAATCGAGGATGTAATTACCATCTGGTACATACATCGCCGTGTCGCCCCGGTGAGATTCAGCAATACGGAAGACTTGGTGCATGAAGACCCGAACATTACGCTCACGATCAGCATTGTTCACCACATGGATGTTTCTGCAAAAGACATTATATTCATGGTCGACAAAGTCATGTAGCTCAAGCGCTACTTGCAAATCTTTATGTACGGCCGTGATTGCTCCAATCAGCGCATCCGGTTCGTAATCAATTTTAATGTTCCAGTTGCCATCGTCGAGCCAGCTAAACTGGTCGTCAACATACACACCAATGCGGTGATGCATACGCTGCTCATTGGCATGGTTCTCTTGACCTACGTATGGATAATAAAAATCATGAACAAGCCCTGAGGCGTCCATCCCTACCAACATAGATCCATTGCCAACAAATAGCGGTCGTGACACTAGCTCTGCTCCTCAAGGAGCTCCAGACGCAAGCGCAAATCTTGCATCACATTCATATAATTTATGAATGCTTCATACGGTGATGTATACGGACTGAAGTAGGCATGTACATCACCATCGTTAAACCACTTGGTGCACATGTAATAGAAGTGATCGGACGTTTGGAGCTTGCGCCAATCCTGGATGAGGTCTTGATTGCCTGTTGCCATGACACGGTCTTCAATATCATAAATCTGCGTAATCGCATCATGCTGCATGGAATTACCGAGCCAGGCGGTTAAGTCACGCTCGGTATCAGCCCAGGTGATTGTTTGCGGAACATCAACCTCATCAACCGGTTCAAATGTGTCAATTGCCTCAGACAGCGTCATAAAGGTGCGTTCTTCGCCATGCTTCATGAATTCACCAGGCAAGGCACCGAGAAAGTCAAAGATACCAGTGTCTGCCCATTGGTGCTCGCCAAATGTTTCGTAGTCCATGAATAGGTTGATAACCGGCTGCTCTTCTGGGATTGCGTTTAACCAATGAACATATTTTTCAGCTGTTAGGGGCCATTCGGCCCAGCCACGATTTGAGAATCGGAAGGCTATATCGTCGCTCAGCTTGTAGTTCTTCATCATGAGACGAATGTTCTCGGTATGCGCTGGCGTATATACGTAGTTAGGCGAGCGCCATCCAAGTACCGGGTCCCAACCTTCTGTAATAATGCCCTTGTAGCCGGCTTTGTCGGCCCAGTAGGCGAGGTCGTTGTTATAGCTTAGTTCTGTATTACGGAACACCTTTGGCGTCTGGCCGAACAAGCGCTCAATAATTTCGCGGTGTTGATTGACTTGACGCTCAAATTCATCGCGGCTGTAGAAGAATGCCAAGGAGTGGTGATAGGTTTCAGCTACCAGCTCAACACGTCCGGTTGCAACCAACTCTTTGAAGCTATCCAAAACGTCAGGACGCCAGGTTTCAATTTGCTCCAAGAAAACGCCCGAAATTGACATGCTGACCTTGAATTCTGGATAGGTGTTGAGCATCTCAAGTAACTTCTTGTTGGTTGGCAGATAGGATTTCTCGGCAACCTTATCAATAATAAAGCGGTTATTTGTGTCGACATGCGGTGTCTCATCATTGAAATACATGTGGTCGCTGCCAGCTTCGAAGATGGTGTAGTGTTTTACACGATACGGCTGGTGGACATGAAGGTAGAGGCAGATTGCTTTTTTCATGCGTGTGCTCCGGTTAATTTGGTGTATGCCTGCATGGTCCTATCGGCACTGTGCGACCATGAGTGATTTTGAAACTCTTCGTAGCCCTGTTTTGACAGTTCGTCACGCAATGAGTCATTCTGCGTAACTGCAACCATCTTGTTCGCCATTTCAACTGTGTCCCAGAAATCAACTTTAAGGGCTGTCTTCAGAATTTCACTGACGCCACTTTGGTAGGAGATAAGACAGGGCGTACCAAGGCCAATCGCTTCGAGTGGCGTGCTTCCAAAGGGCTCAGATACAGACGGCATAACAAATAGGTCGGCAATCTTGAATAGGTCACGAAGATTCTTGCCGCTGAGGAAGCCCGTGAAGATAACATTGCGGCTAATCCCGAGGGAGGCAGCCCGTTCAATCAGCTCATAATGCATGTCGCCTGAGCCCGTGAATACGAACAGCATCTTGGGGTTCTTCTCAACGGCTAATTTTGCAGCCTCGAGTAATCCCGGCAGTCCCTTTTGAATTGACTGTCGCCCAACGTTTATGACAACCCGATAACCAAGCTTCTGCATCTGAGCGAGGTAGGTGTAGACATTATCAGAATCATTGTGGGAGCGAATATACGGGCTGTTTAGGTCAATGCTGTTATGTACAACTTCAATCTTATCTGGAGAAATTCCGTACCGTCGGACGATTATGTCTTTTGTCCATTGCGAAACGGCGATTACTTTATCAGCCATCATCATACCCTGATACTCGATGTCGTGAATCATTTCATTTCCACGCTCATGATCGCCCGCACCGGAGCGGTCAAACTCAGTGGCATGTATATGCACGATAAGGGGCAGATTAGTGAGGCGTTTTGCCATCATGGCGCCACGCAACGTCAACCAGTCATGGGCATGAATGACGTCAAACTCACCCAGCACCGACGCCTTGGCAACCTTGTCGAGAAATACGTCGTTGATTTCATCAAGTGGGACGATGCTCATTTCGTGAGCTTCTTTTGTGCTGATGTCGGCCTTACCATACGCCGTTGCATTTACTCTATCCAGATCTGTGTAGCTTATCCGCTGGCTTCGCTTAGAGTTCGTTCGTTTAGGGTTCACCTTCATAAAGTCGATACCACTATAGTCGCCTTCAAATGGCAGAATGAACTCAATATCGGCCCCAGAGCGAGACAGGTACTCACATAGGCTGTAGCATACTACGCCCATTCCTCCGACATAATGAGGTGGCAATTCCCACCCAAGCATCAATACTTTCACGAAAAGTTTCCTACTTTTTGCTATGTTCAACCCAAGTATAAGCGCAATAACAGATAAGCTCAAGAAGAATGCATTACTTTTTTCAAATAATCATTAATTACAACAGTGTCGACAAGGTTATTCGGTACGAAGCAAACATGTAACAGTAGTAATGTGTTGCGCATGCAACAACACTAGCAATGTGATGTAAGTCATAATCTTAGGAAAAATAAAAAGGACTGCTCACAAAAGCAATCCATTTTACTTGGCAGGGGTGGAGGGACTTGAACCCCCGACACCAGGTTTTGGAGACCTGTGCTCTAGCCACCTGAGCTACACCCCTCTGCAAAACAGATGTTATCGTACGATATTCTAC
>JBPEXE010000052.1:0-1885 GCA_052031955.1 Saccharimonadales bacterium (SeqCode) | reverse complement strand
CGGCAATCGTGATTGCGCACCGACTCAGCACCATCCAGAAGATGGATCGTATTTTGGTCATGGAAAATGGTCAGATTACTGAACAGGGTTCGCATGGCGAACTCATCAAACAAAAAGGTAAGTACGCTGAATTATGGGCCCATCAGTCTGGTGGTTTCATAGAGGAATAATGCTAAGATAATCAGGTGATTAACTGGATTATCGACATCATCGAATCGGTTGGCTACCTCGGGGTCGCCTTCTTATCGATGATAGAGGTTGTGATTCCCATCATCCCGTCCGAAGTTGTACTCCCCTTCTCGGGGTTTGCAGCTTCACGGGGTGAGCTGAGTTTGCTTATCATCATTATTGTTGCCACAGTCGGCTCAGTAATTGGCTCGCTGGTTCTCTATTATGTCGCGATGTTGTTCGGCTGGGAGCGAATTGACGCCATCACCAAAAAGTACGGCAAGTACTTGGGTGTGAAGCAGAAGGATATCGACCGCGCTGGTGAGTTCTTCGAAAAATACGAATATAAGTTTGTCTTCTTCGGACGATTTATACCTGGTGTGCGCTCAGTTATTGCAATTCCTGCGGGATTGAAGAAGATGCCCCTCAAGGGCTTTACACTTATGACCGCTTTAGGGGCGTTAATCTGGAATATTGCTCTGGTCAGTGCCGGCTATTGGCTCGGGCATGACTACGATCGCATTGAGGGCTATATCGGTCCGGTATCAAATGTTGTCGTCGGCCTGCTACTCGTTGGCGCAGCGGTTTGGGTAATTCACGTCCGCAAGAAAAATAAGCGCTAAATCACCTCGGCTAGGTATTGCCCGGTGAATGACTCTTTGATTTTCGCGATGTCGCGTGGCGTACCGTTACCAATTACCGTACCGCCACCTTCACCACCCTCAGGGCCCATGTCAATAATGTGGTCGGCCGACTTAATCACGTCTATATTGTGTTCGATGATTATCATCGAGTTGCCGCTATCCACCAACGCATGGAGCACGGTTAATAGCTTATCGACATCTGCCATATGCAGACCGGTTGTCGGCTCATCCAATATATACAGTGTTTTGCCGGTTGCCCGACGTGACAGCTCTGTTGCCAGCTTTATTCGCTGTGCTTCACCACCACTCAGTGTGGTGGCAGGCTGACCAAGCGTTATATAACCGAGTCCGACTTGCTCGAGAGTTTCGAGCTTCTTATGAATAGCTGGCACATTCTTGAAGAACTCAACACCTTGCTCGACAGTCATGTCTAATACATCAGATATAGTTTTGCCTTTGTAGTGTATTTCAAGCGCTTCGCGATTATAACGTTTGCCATGGCACACCTCACACGGAACATACACGTCCGGCAGGAAGTGCATTTCAATCTTAATAATGCCGTCGCCCTTACAGTTCTCACAACGACCACCGACCACGTTAAAGCTAAATCGACCAGGCTTGTAGCCACGCAGCTTGGCTTCGGGCGTATTGGCAAATAGGTCACGAATGGGCGTGAACAAACCGGTGTAGGTTGCCGGATTGGAGCGAGGAGTGCGACCAATCGGTGACTGGTCGATAACAATTGCTTTGTCGAGATGTTGGATACCCTCAATACTTTCGTGCTTGCCCGGCACGGTTGACGCGCGGTGAAGACGTGCTTGAAGCTCTTTAGCCAGGATGTCGTTTACTAATGACGACTTACCCGAGCCGGATACACCCGACACGACTACCATTTGACCGAGCGGAATATCAACTGTGACATTCTTGAGGTTATGCTCTGTTGCCCCTTTGATTGTCAACTTCTTGCCGTTACCATCACGATACTTCTTTGGTGCTTTTATGGTTTTTTCACCGCGCAAGTAGGCTCCGGTGATGCTCTTGTCATGACTCTCAACTTCCTTTGGCGTGCCATT
>JBPEXE010000051.1:0-5309 GCA_052031955.1 Saccharimonadales bacterium (SeqCode) | reverse complement strand
CGCCATTTCCGGCCAAGGCCATGAGATTACCAACGAAGATTTAGCCCGCGTGGAAGAAGCTGCATCTGTGGTTCAGCTGCCGGCCAATCGTGAGATTTTACAGGTATTTGCCAAAGGGTATTCACTTGACGGCCAAGAGAACATTAAGGAGCCACTCGGCATGAGTGGTGTCCGCCTTGAAGTTGATGCTCATATCGTGACCGCGGCTACGCCCGCATTGAAGAATATCGACAAGACCATGGAAGTTGCCGGTATCGGCATCAATAGACACATCCTGGTTGGCTTGGCCTCTTCAGAGTCCGTGCTTGAGCCAAAGCAGCGCGAGTCGGGCGTTGCCGTGATTGATATCGGAGCATCGACTACAAACATCTTGGTGGTTGAAGAAGACGATGTTCAGCACGCCGCCGTGTTGCCGGTTGGTAGCAACAACTTGACCAACGACCTTGCGATTGGCCTAAAGACCGATCTCGATATAGCAGAAGAGGTAAAGTTGAACCATTCATCTGCTGTTGGCACTGAGCGCCAGACCCGTAAACATATAACGATTGGCAAAGAAGATGACGATAAGGTGAGCTTTGAACGTGGCTTAGTGGACGATATCGTGGCTGCTCGCTTGGATGAAATGTTTGAATTGATTAACCGTGAACTGAAGAAGATTGGCAAAGACGGCCGTTTGCCGGGCGGTGTTGTGCTCGTTGGTGGTGGTGCGCTGCTGCCGGGTATCGAAGAATATGCTAAAGACAAACTCCAGCTACCTGCCAAGATTGGTAAACCAAAGAACTATTCGGGGATTATTGATACCACCAACACACCGGAATATGCAGCCGCTGTTGGGTTGATGATGCTCGACATGAGCTTTGGGCAGGCCTATGGCGGCCACTCAAACTTTAGCGCAGGTCCAGACTTTGGCGGCATGTTGAAGAAATTCATGAACCGCTTCAAATAAGCGACAACATTTGTTCACAAAAATAACAGAGGTAATAATGAGACGCATACAAAATGTGTACGATATTTTTGGTCGCGAACATTGGTTGTAATGAGCCGAACAATTAGTATAATGTTTGTATACATGGAGGTTAGGTTATGCCAGAAGTAGCACCTGCTATTCAGTCGTTTGCACGCATCAAAGTGATTGGTGTTGGTGGTGGCGGCGGTGCAGCATTGAATCGAATGATCGAATCCGGAATTGACGGCGTCGAATTTATTGCAGTTAATACTGATGCTCAAGCATTGCATCACTCGAAAGCACAAACCAAGGTACACATAGGACGCGACACCACACGTGGTCTTGGCGCGGGTGCAGATCCAAGTGTCGGCACCAAGGCGGCCGAGGAGAGCAGAGAAGATTTGCGCCAACTGGTTGATGGAGCAGACATGATTTTTGTCACCTATGGCGCCGGAGGTGGCACAGGTAGTGGCGCCGGTCCGGCTATTGCGAAGATTGCCAAAGAAGAAGGCATTTTAGTAGTTGGTATTGCCACCAAGCCATTCGCCTTTGAAGGTGAGAAGCGACGCCGCAATGCGGAAGACTCAATCTCTGAGCTGTCTGGTTGCGTCGATACGCTGATTACCATTCCAAACGACCGGCTTCTCCAAACAATCGATCGACGAACGCCGCTCATGGAAGCATTTAAGGTAGCTGATGATGTATTGCGCCAAGGTGTCCAGGGCATCTCTGATTTGATTACCGTGCACGGTGTCATCAACCTCGACTTTGCAGACGTTAAAGCAGTCATGAGTAATGCCGGTTCAGCCCTGATGGGTATTGGCCGCTCTAGCGGTGAGAACCGTGCAGTCGAAGCTGCTCAGCAAGCCATTGAATCACCACTTATAGAGGTTTCAATCGATGGTGCGCGCGGCGTACTCTTCAATATTGTCGGTAGCTCGAACATGTCGATGCACGAAATTAACGAAGCCGCCGAAACAATCACCGGTGCGGTTGATCCGGATGCCAACATCATCTTTGGCGCAACGCAGCGTGATGAAATGGGTGATGAGATTTCAATTACGGTTATCGCGACCGGATTCGACGCATCATACTTCACCAAGCGCGCGATTCGTGGCGACGATGAAGAAGACTTTAAGCCGACAATTCCACGCACCACCAATGACCTCGACGATGAAGAGCCGGACGAAGACGATATGGACGACATTGATACCGACGATATCGACGGCACGGCCAATCGTAGCGAGGCTGAAAAGGTCTTTAATGAAGAGGATTCATCAAAGAATATTTGGTCATACGATTCAGACAACGACGAGAAATATGACAAGCCATCGTTCATGCGACGACTTGGCCGCAAGGGCAAAAAAGACGGCGAAGAAGACGATTCTGCAAAGAGGGATAAATAACGATTACGCTAACAGATGTTGGCGGTTTTCGTTGTTACAAATTACAACGTAAATAGCTGGAAAAACACAATACGTGGTGTTAGTATCGAATGTAGGCACGCTAGATATGAAAAACAAAAAGCTGCAGTACATTGTAAAACGGAGGGTAAAACGTAACGCATGAAATGTCCAAAGGCGCCATATGGCGACACAAAAGTTATTGAGTCACGATTGGTAGCGGATGGACGCGCTATTCGTCGTCGCCGTGAATGTTTAGACAAAGCAGCTCATCGGTTTACAACCTATGAGCGCATTGAAAGACCACATTTGGTGGTTGTTAAACGAAGTGGCGAACGACAGCTGTTTGATCGTAATAAAATCATTACAGGGTTGCAGCATGCGACACAAAAAACGAAGGTTTCGTCGGCACAAATTGATGATATAGTTGTTGCCATAGAGGACGAACTTTACGAGGGCGGCGAATCAGAAGTTAAAGCTGAGATAATCGGCGAGATGGTCATGACCAAACTCGCGCAGATTAACGATGTCGCTTATGTCCGTTTTGCCAGTGTTTACAGAAGCTTTAAGGATATAGCGAGCTTCGAGGCCGAGCTGGCCAAAATGAAGGAGCGGCTCGCCAAAGACAAAAAGTAACCCAAGGGATGCACTTGGAAACTCACCTGTGTTCTACACCACAAGCACATGGGTGAGTAGCCAAAAAGTGGAGGTGTTACTCGAATCGACTTGGTTGCAAACCGGTCGGTGACAAATAAAAAACATTAATAAACAGGGTGGTAATAACGCACGCGCAAACTCACCAAAGGGGGTGAGGAGTGTTATTAAAAGCCACAAAACAATCTAAATAGGGGGTAGAACGGCATGGCACAGACCACTGCACTAGGAATTCGTCGCCACTTCACCAAAAGAGGTGTAGACGCATACGACATGCTCGATTGGGTCAAGAGAGACTCAGAGCTTATTAATCCAATGACTGGCGACATTGTGTTCCAGCAAAAGGATGTTGAGTTTCCAGACACCTGGTCACTCAACGCAATTAACATCGTGTCTCAGAAGTACTTCACTGGTACTCCGGGCACCAAGGAACGCGAGCAATCGCTTCGCGATCTCGTTGACCGTGTGGCAGACACAATTACACGACACGGCATCAAGGAAGGCTACTTCGTCGATAAAGAAGAAGCCGAAACATACAACCAAGAGCTTAAATACATTTTGGCAACACAACGCGCGTCATTTAACTCTCCAGTGTGGTTTAACATCGGTGCGCCAGAGCGATCACAGCAGGCCAGCGCTTGCTTCATCCTCAAGGTTGAAGACACTATGCCATCAATCCTCAACTGGTACGTTGAAGAAGGCACCATCTTCAAAGGTGGCTCAGGCTCAGGCTTGAACATCAGTGCAATCCGTTCATCAAAAGAAAAGCTCGGCAAGAGTGCCGGAACCGCTTCTGGTCCACTCAGCTTTATGCGTGGTGCTGACTCAAGCGCCGGTGCAATCAAGAGCGGTGGTAAGACTCGTCGTGCCGCCAAGATGGTCATCCTTAACGTTGACCACCCGGACGTAGAAGAATTTATTTGGTGTAAGGCCATCGAAGAGCGCAAAGCGCGTGTGCTCGAAGAAGCTGGCTTTGACATGGGAGTAGATGGCCGTGACATCTTCTCAGTGCAGTACCAGAACGCAAACAACTCAGTTCGCGTGTCAGACGACTTCATGAAAGCCGTTGAGAACGATGAGGACTGGGACCTAGTGGGCGTCAAAGAGAAGAAAACAGTTGAGACCGTTCGAGCCCGTGACATCTGGCGTCAAATCGCTGAAGCCGCATGGGAAAGTGCAGACCCAGGCTTGCAGTTTGATACCACCATCAACAAGTGGCACACAACACCAAATGCCGGCCGCATCAATGGTTCAAACCCATGTTCTGAATACATGCACCTCGACAACTCAGCATGTAACTTGGCATCACTCAACGTACTTAAGTTCCTCAAGGAGGACGGTACGTTTGATATCGAAGCTTTCAAGCACACGACTGAGATCATCTTTACTGGTCAAGAAATCCTGGTTGGTTACTCTGCGTATCCAACAGAGAACATTACCAAGAATGCAAAGCGATACCGCCAACTTGGTATCGGCTACGCCAACATCGGCGCAGCATTGATGGCGCAAGGTTTGCCATATGACTCCGATGAGGGTCGTGCGCAAGCAGCTGCAATCACTGCATTGTTGGTAGGTCATTCATACGCTACAAGCGCAAAACTCGCTCGTCGCGTTGGACCATTTGCCGGCTATGAAGCCGACCGAGAAGCCATGATTAACGTACTCAAGATGCACCGCAACGAGGTTTCAAACATCGATGCCTCACACGTGCAAGAGGACCTGCTGTCAGCTGCCGCCCAAGCGTGGGATGAAGCTGTCGAGTACGGCGAAAAGTACGGTGTACGAAACGCACAAGCCAGCGTATTGGCGCCAACCGGCACCATTGGCTTGATGATGGACTGTGACACAACCGGTATCGAACCAGACCTCGGTTTGGTGAAGATGAAGAAACTGGTTGGTGGTGGCACCATGCAGATCGTGAACCAGACCGTGCCACGCGCACTTGATGCCTTGGGTTACAGCCCTGAGCAAATCGAAGCTATTGTGGCCTACATCGACGAAGAAAAGACTATCGTTGGCGCACCAGCACTGAAAGAAGAACACCTCCCAGTGTTTGCGTGCTCAATGGGTGACAACCCAATTCACTACGAAGGTCACGTTCGCATGATGGGTGCTGTACAGCCATTCATCTCCGGTGCAATCTCAAAGACAGTCAACATGCCGGAAACTGCTACCGTAGAAGATATCGAAGAGCTACACATGCAGTCGTGGAAGCTCGGCTTGAAGGCAGTTGCAATTTACCGCGACGGTTCAAAGGTTGGCCAGCCGCTCAACATGGCAAAGAAGGAAGGCGCTGAAGATAAGAC
>JBPEXE010000050.1:0-2867 GCA_052031955.1 Saccharimonadales bacterium (SeqCode) | reverse complement strand
CCTCCTGGCAAGCGTCACAAAACAGTACGTTGAATCCCGACTCGATTTGATTGAATCAATCGGCCTGAACGTCGTGGCCATGGAGCCGGATGCCTTTGCGCTGGGCCGTGCGCTGGCGCCGATGAACAGCCAAGAGGCAACACTTATTCTCGACATGGGCGCGAATGCCACCGACTTGGTGATTACATCGGGTGGTGCTTTGCGATTATCACGGTCTATCCCAACCGGCGGAAACACGTTGGTCAAGGCAGCCGAGCAAAACCTATCGGTAGACGAGAAACAGGCAATGCAATTTGTCTACAAGTTTGGTCTGATTCAAGACAAGCTGGAGGGCCAAGTGTATAAGGCACTCACAAGTACTGTTGATACGCTTGTGTCTGAAATTGATAAGTCTGTGAAGTTCTTTATGACTCGCTACAACAAGCAACCAGTCACTAAGATTGTGGTGACCGGTCGCGCTTCCATATTGCCAGAATTCCCGGTCTATCTCGTCAACAAGACAAACATTGCCGTCGAGATTGGCAACGCGTGGTTGAACGTTAGCTATCCTCAGCAGAACCACAATGATTTGATGTCTGTTGCCAACCAATATGCAGTCGCAGCCGGCTTGGCAGAAAGGGACCCATCATGATTCAAGTGAACCTGATTCCCGATCTTAAGGCCGAGTTCCTAAAAGCCCAACGCACCAAGAACTTTGTCATGTCGATTGCTTTTATTGTGGCGGCCGGATTTATCGGCTTGGTGGTGTTCATGTCGATATACGTATATGTCTGGCAGAAGCAGCATAGCGACAACCTCGAAGACCACATTGGTCGCCTCACAACTGAGTATCAAGAAAACCAAGACTTGGGTAAGATTGTCACGGTGCAAAAGCAGCTTGAACAGCTACCGCTTCTGCATGCCGAAAAGCCACTAATTGCTCGTACGCCGCAAATTCTCAGCGTTATTACGCCAGAAGATCCGGAGAAGCCAGCTGGTGAAAGAAAGATCGTTACCCTGCGTAGTATCGATTTTGACTTTGAGACCAACACAATGATTATCAGCGGCAATGCCGATACGGTGTTGGCATGGACTCAGTTTGTAAACTCTGTAAAGAACGCAAAATACTATGTGCTTGATGATATTGAGAATGAGCTTCCAGCCTTCTCGAACGTGATTTCCAACAGTCTTGGTAATGACGATGAGGGCGCAAGCTTTGAGTTGACCTTTGAGTTTGACCCGCAAATCTTCTTAATTCATGACGAAGTAACACTGTATGTGCCGGAAATTGACAGCACGCAATCGGCCCTTGAAGCACCAAACCTAGACGAGGCGCCAAGCGAAGACGTGCCTCTAGAAGGCGGGGATGACTAATATGGCAAAATCTCGACCATCAGTTTCAAGCAAGAATATGCAAATCCAGAAGGCGTCCACACAGACGTTCATCGCAGTAACAATCGCAGCGGTTGTTGTGGCGATGGCTTTGGTTGCTCTGAATTTCCTCTGGGGAACGGCCAAATACAACGATAAAGTACAAAGCCGGCAAGAGGAGGCCCGAGATACGCTCGAGAGTAATGTTGAAGTTATTCCAGACCTTGAAGAAGCATATCGTGTCTTAGAGCTGTCGGGTGCGCTGACGCCAGACCAAGAGCCTGAAAAGGAAAATGCCGAAGTTATTCTCGATGCCTTGCCAACCAAATTTGACTTTGCCGAATTGGCTGCGAGCATGGAAAATCTCGCCAAGAAAAGTTCTGTTCAGCTCGAGGGTTTTAGCGGTGTAGACGAAGGATCTGACGCATCAGTTGCGGTTCCGGACCCTGAGCCACTTCCATTGCCATTCTCAGTGAATGTGAGTGGTGAGTACACAGCGGTCGCAAAGTTTATGCGAGGGCTTGAGAACAGCATTCGACCGATGAAAGTAGTCTCTGTATCACTGACCGGTACAAGCAATCGACTTCAGGCCACCTTTAACATCGAAACCTCATACCAACCGGCATTTGACTTAAATATCCAGAAAGAAGTGGTAGCAGAATAATGAAGCAAACAGATATCGCAATGCTCGTTCTTATTGTTTCCATCACACTTGTTGTTTCCTATTTTTTGGGTAATGCAGTCCTGGGTGGCGACAGCAACCGAAGCACGGAAGTAGAGAAAGTAGTAGAAATTTCTGGTGAATTCCCGCCAATTCCTGAAGAAGTCTTTAATGACGAAGCAATTAACCTCACTCGCCAGATTGATATTGGAGGAAATTCCTCAACCGACCCATTTGAACAAGGCGAATAAAAACAAAAGGGTAACCATATGGGCGTACTGTCTGAAGACAATCAACAAAATGTAAAAGACGAGCTCATTAAGACTAATCTGATTACAAAGGAAAAGCTTGATGAGAGCGAAGCCAAGGCTCGCAAAGACAAGAAGCCTATTTTTCAGTATTTGATTGACGCCGGTATCGTGCCGGACGAAGATCTGAAGCGTGTGATGGCGAGTGTGTTGCAAGTGCCATACGTGAACCTCACAACCGCCCAGATTCCTCAGGAGACACTCAAGCTTCTCAGTAAGGAAATCGCTGAGCGCTATATGGCGGTGCCTCTGGGCGAGATGAAGGGGCGACTGGTTGTAGCCATGCTGGATGCCGACAACGTGCAGGCAGCTGACTTCCTGTCCAACAAGATTGGACGGCCCATAAGCGTCTATATGGCCTCCGAAGAGGGTATTAAGCATATTATTTCTCAGTATAGTAACTCGCTCGACGATGCCGCACTTGAGACTGTCGAAGCTAAGGCAGCCGATGCCGCTCAAGAAGCAGCCGACGCTGCCGGACCTGCCAAGAAGCAAGAGAAAAAGAAAGAGATAAAGACGATTGTCGAAGACTCGCCAATCTCTAAAAC
>JBPEXE010000005.1:0-7876 GCA_052031955.1 Saccharimonadales bacterium (SeqCode) | reverse complement strand
TGTCCCCCATCAAGTCGTGCGCGACCCTGCAAACGAAGAGACTACCCTGCAACCGGTGGGCGAGCATCTGATGCGCGCGACTGTCCAGACAGTGCAACACGTTGGTGTTGGGCAAGAGTATCACTTGGCGGGCGATGTATTCCACGAGAGCCAGCATCGGGGGCGCAGTCTCTCGATTATGACCAAGACTGCTCCGCTACCCGGCCACAAGGCGACTGTGCTTGTCCCGTTGGGCTCCGCGCCTGACAATGATTTCGTGCGTGAGAGTTTTGAAGTCGATTATTTGTGGGATATTGCCTACCAAACCGCTCGTACGGCCGATGAACTTACGGCCGAGCTCGAAGCTGCTCAATAAAAAACTGAATGCCAACAGGTAATTGCTCGCGCTCAACAGCTCGGACACGGTCTTCAATCGATTCGGCCGTATCCGCATCGCTCAAATCAACCATATCAAAGTACCGAACTGTGGGACCGGTATCGTAGTCTTCGGCTACAGCATGGAGCGTTGGTCCAGTAACGGCAAGCTCCCTGGCTTGGTACAGTTCATACACGTGTTGATGCACCTGAGAACCATGAAGTCCCATTGTCTGTGGTAGCGGACCCGGGTGTGTATTGAGCATACGTGCATCCGTCACCTCTGAGTGTATCTCAGGGTTATAGCCATATTGATCAAGCAACGCGCCACGTACGCGCTTCATATAGCCAAGTAGTAAAACCAGTTCTGCATCTACACTTTTTATTGCATCAACAACCGCCTGCGACTCGTTGTCGCCCATTTCACCCTTTCGCACAACACCCACATCCGGGTGCGAAAGTCCGTTAATACACATAGTGGGTATCAATAGTTCGCGCACGGTTGGCTGCTCAACCACTTTGGCACCGGCGTTGTTATGAATTATCAGTCCGATTTCAGCCTCAAGCTGACCGGACCGAGTCGCCTGGGCAACTGCTTCGGCAGTTGTCCCGCTCCCGGAAGCCAAAATCGCTAATCTCATTCTAGAATTTCTCGAGCATCGTGTTGTCGTGCGAGACACCAATATCGCGTCGATATTGCATGCCGTCAAACGAGATTTTTGCTGCGGCAGCATAGGCTTTGGTGCGCGCATCTTCCAGTGTTGCGCCCACAGCAGTCACACCCAGCACGCGTCCACCAGCTGTGACTAATTGGCCTTCAACCTCTTTCGTGCCGGCGTGAAAGACGACAATATCATCCATGGCTTCGGCATCGGCAATACCCTGAATTGGCATGCCTTTTTCATATGAGCCAGGGTAGCCACCAGAGGCAAGCACAATGTTCGCTGCGACCCCTTCGCGCCACTTGATAGTTCGATTGCCAAGCTGGCCGTTTGCAACCGCCAAGAAAATGTCGAGCAAATCATCGTCCATCAGGCGCATATAACTCTGAGTCTCAGGATCGCCAAATCGACAGTTAAATTCAAGCACCTTTGGACCCGACTCGGTCAAGATAAGACCGGGATATAACAATCCTTTGTATGGTGTGCCTGCCTCAGCCATGCCTTTAATAATTGGCCCGACAATCTCGCGGTCAATACGCTGCATTAGCTCATCACTCACGCCCGGTAGTGGCGCAACCGTGCCCATGCCGCCGGTATTGGCGCCCTTATTTCCTTCTCCAACAGGTTTATGGTCTTGGGATGGTGGCAAAATGACATAACTTTCACCATCACTAATGACGTGGATTGAAATCTCCGGGCCAACTAGGAATTCCTCGATGACTACTTCATTCCCTGCCTCGCCAAAAACGCGGTCTACCATCATTTCTTTGAGTGCGGCTTGCGCTTCTGCTTCAGTTTCGCACACTACAGCACCCTTACCTGCAGCCAGTCCGCTGGCTTTCACCACAATTGGTGCGCCATGCTCTGATACATATGCCTGTGCTGCTTCATAATCGGTAAATGTTTCGTACTCGGCAGTTGGCACGCCAAGACGTTGCATTAAGTCCTTGCTGAATGCCTTGGATGTTTCAAGCTCGGCAGCTGCTTGCGACGGACCGAACGCAGCCACATGTTGCTCGGTCAGCCTGTCGACCACGCCGGCGACCAACGGTGCTTCTGGTCCAACCACGACTAAATCGATACCATTCTCAACAGCATAGCCAACAATGGCCTCGGGATCTTCAATATCGACCACCGCATTTGTCGCAAATTCACCGATTGCCGGATTGCCGGGCGCCGCATGAAGTTCACCAATGTTTGCCGACTGATTCAATTGCCATGCGATGGCATGCTCTCGCCCACCACCACCTACTACCAATACGTCTGTCATGCGAATTCACTCCTTGTTTCAAACGTTCCAAACTCTTCTTCGTCAACACTGTATGGCACGGGGATAGGATAACTGCCATCAAAGCATGATAAGCAAAGCTCTTCACGCGGCAAATTTGTGCTCTCGATAAAGTTGTCGAGTGACAGGTAGCCAAGACTTTCTGCCTTCAGGTGGTCGCGTATTTCAGGCACCGTTAAATCATGCGCGATCAGTTCGTTGCCGGATGGCGTATCGATGCCATAAAAATCAGGGTACTTGACCGGCGGACTGGCAATTCGTACATGAACCTGCGCAGCGCCATATTGTTTGAGCAAGCCAACCAGGTGCCGTAATGTGTTGCCGCGTACAATAGAATCGTCAATTAGCACGATGCGCTTACCCTCGACCAGTTCGCGGACAATATTAAACTTAAGCTGAACCGCACTTTTGCGAATCTTCTCGGGCTCGATAAATGTTCGGCCGATATAGCGATTTTTGATAATGCCATGCCCAAAAGGAATGCCTGACGCCTCGGCAAAACCAGCGGCTGCCGGTGTACCTGAGTCTGGCGCGCTAAAAACTACGTCGGCCTCGGCCGGATGGTCTTTCGCGAGTAGCTGACCAGCACGATGACGGGCTGAGTAAATGCTCTGTCCAGCCAGCACACTGTCGGGACGTGCGAGATAGACAAACTCAAAAGCATCCATTTTTTGCTTGCGACGCGAAATTCGTATCGACTTAAGTTGGTCTCCTTTAATCGTGACAATCTCGCCTGGCTCAACATCACGTACAATCTCGGCTCCAATAGCCTCGATTGCGGCGGTCTCACTCGCCACCACATAACCATGTGTTGTTTTGCCAATGCTCAGCGGGCGGATGCCGTCACTGTCACGAAACGCAAAAATCTCATTCTGATAAATCCCCACGCAACAAAAAGCCCCTGTAAATAGGGGCCAGCAGTTCTTGATTGCTTTGGTCAGCGACTTGGTCTTGCGAATCTCATTGCTCAACGCCAGTGCCATGAGGCCAGAATCGTTATGACCGTTGACCGACATCTTATTCTCAATCATGTACTCATCGAGTTTATCGGTGTAGGGTAGGTTGCCATTGTGAGCGAACGCAAAGCCCATCCCCTCATTAACAAAAGGTTGATTTAAAAAGTCGTCATTTCCGCCAGATGTTGAATAGCGGTTATGGCCTATAGCCACCGTACCCTTGAGACTGCCGAGTGACTCCTCATCATACACTTGTGTCACCAGCCCGCTACCCTTTTGATAATGGAGTTTATTGCCATCAAAAGATGCGATGCCGGAGCTATCTTGACCTCTGTGCTGCATGGCCCACAAACCCAAGTATGCGTTACGGGCAACTTCTTCGTACTCAACGTGACTAACTGCGACGACAGCACATTTTTCGTTTATTGATCGCATGAAACAACGTCAATCGAGGCACGTGTACTACTGCATGCAGCGCGAATGCATCGACGTAACTACCCTTTAGTTATAGTTAGTGTAACAAAGTCCGCGGTGATGCGTGCACGTTTAGCAAGAATTATGTTGTAAAATCGTCCTACACTGCGGTGCGTTATAATAGTCAATATGAAGATTGCGGTGACAGGTTCTGCAGGAAGAGTTGGTTCGGTCGTTGTACGGGCTTTTGATGAGCATGAAGTTACTACTGTTGACCGTGAAGATGTCGACCTCGCCTCGACCGATACAGCAACCATCCCCCAGATTCGCGATCTGATATTGGGATGTGACGTGGTGTTTCATTGTGCACTCAACATGGAGTCTGACCCAATGCTCCGCGAGAACGACAAGAGCGGCCGAATAGACCCACGCAACATGCGCATGGAAATGAACGTGTTTGAGGCATGTCGGATGGCAGAAGTGCCCAAGCTGGTCGCTATGAGCTCGGTACAGGCCGACCACTTCGAAGATTATGAGGGAGATGAACTCATCTTGGTTGGCTGGCAAAATCGACCAATGAACCCCTATGGCGGTCACAAAATTTTGTTGGAAGAAATTGGTCGCTTCTACGCAGATATGTACGGGCTTGAGTTTGTGGCAATGCGTCTTGGTGGCGTCACCAAAGACAACAGTGTCAAAACCTACGACAAGGAACCTGCGGTATGGCTGAGCCACAACGATTTGATGAACGTTGCGCGAGCGGTTGCTGGTGCACCGCTTACATCTGGTCGGAGTAGTGTCTTCTACGTTGTGTCGGCAAACGAATCGCGTATCCATGACGTAACAAACCCTTTCGGATGGGAGCCGCACGACAACTCAGCGGATCACATGCAATATGGGTGACGCACGTGAAGATGAACCCAGAGTTTATAGCCTTGCCGAGGTGGATGCAGCTGCTGAAGAATTACTGGCGGGCTGGACCTCCGAAGAGGAGGCCGAACCTTCCCGCTGGCACCGCGTCGGACAATTAGCCCTCAGAGTTGGGCGCAAATTCCGCACCGAGGACGCTAATGGCAACGGACGCGAAGGCATTGTCCTTGAGGTTGACGATGACACGGCAACGGTGCAATTTCTCGATGAAGACGAGCCCTCGGTGCTTCAGACAAGCCGTCTTCAGGCTGCCAAAGAATATGCGGTGGACCACAAACGTGACGGCGCGATTGTGTCTGGCGTAATCGGTGTCTCGGTAATGGGGTTATTCGCCTACTTTAAATCTCGGCGTTAATATGTCTGCATTTTACAGTTTGCTATGTATAATGATTCAGTAATCGCATCTGGCGCGTTGGCCGAGGAGTTAGGCATGGGTCTGCAAAACCCAGTACACGGGTGCGAATCCCGTACGCGCCTCCAGTTTGCATAGAAAAACCGCCTGCTTGGGCGGTTTTTAGATATCTATATCATTTTCAAGCAATGAATCGATACTGGGTGCTGACTCCTGATGGGTCAGCATGAGCACGAGCAGGCTGGCAGTCATTAGAAGTATGACACTCTCAAAAGTACTGGCATCAGCTGCCAAATATCCGCCAATAAATAGTGCCGCAGCAATTAAATATGCCACTTCCTCTCTCCAATAACCTGCCACCCTTGTTATTGCATATACTTTACCATATTCTTAAATATTTGCAATAGTGTCTTAGTGCTTCTCGTTTCGTGTCTCTCATGCTAAGTTATAACAGTAGTTCGGGCGAGTGGTGGAATTGGTATACACGGCGGACTTAAAATCCGTGCCTTTTGGCATGAGGGTTCGATCCCCTCCTCGCCCACCAGTTTATTTATTCGGTATCTAGTTCGGGGTAATCTCCGGCTGCAATGGCAGCGTCCAAGAATTCACCAGCCATAATCGCGTCTTTAACTTTCTTATATTCAACTGTCCCGTCTGGGGCAATCGCCGCCCAACGCGTTCTGTATTGCTGTAGAGCCGCTTCATTACCGGCTCGGAGTCTTTGCATGAGGGGCACCATCGCTCGTGCGCTGGTGAGCACAAACATACGTGGATCCATTGATACATAGTGCTCTGCTTCGGCGTGCAGCTCATGCATATCGATAATCATGTTATCCTCATGCGGCCACACATTTGGCGCTGTAAGTAAGAGGTCTCGGGTATATTCGGTTGGTTTGACAGCCAAGTTTGTGCCATAGATGTGATGCGAGTCACGCCCGAGACGCTGCAGTCCGGTGCGAAGTATTCGCACCCCATTCCTCAGCACGCCGGTTGTGATGCCGGCTTCCGTATCGTAGACAACGTTACCGTTATACGTCCCGCTCTCCATCGAAGTTAAGCGGCCCTGATGCGCACCGGCCCAAGCCTGTGCATGAATTGGTGTCGTGTCGGCATCCAGGATAACAAATCCGTTCATCGCCTCATCGCCAATTCGACGGATACCTTCTTGAAGTGCAAGAAACTTACCACCCCTCTCAAGTTCTGTCACGTTAATAAAGTCAAAACTTCGGGCAATCTCAGCTGTGCGGTCAGTACTACCGTTTACTATAAGATGAATTTGCATGGTATCACCAGCCACCGACAGACGGTCAAGCGTTGACTCGATTCCCTCTTCCTCGTTTCTGGCAGGTATGAAAACGTTCACGGGCATAGGCAGTATTATGCAATATTAAGGATTGTTTGTCACCTCTTGTCTGTCTTGATATCTGACTACCACTGATATAGAATGAGATTTGTCTAATTTGTGGCACCTTAGCTCAGTTGGTAGAGCAGAGGCCTGAAGAGCCTTGTGTCCCCAGTTCAAGTCTGGGAGGTGCCACCAAGAATCTTAAACCCAGCATATCCTGCTGGGTTTTTTATACCCCACCCCTACCACCAGGGTGGTGGGTGGATTGTGGCACATTTGCGGCGTAATCTGCATGGATTTGAGGATTTCTCATCAGTTTCTAACGAGCAGCCCTTGAAATATCATAGTCATAAGCGCTATACTTTTTATAGTATGTATCACACCGATGAAGAAGGATTCGAAAAAATAGTTGCTTGGGCGATTGATGATTTGCCCAAGGAATATATTGATAATCTCAGCAACGTAGCTATTACCATAGAAGATGATCCGACGCCCGCACAACGAATCAAGCAAGGATTACGACGCCATCAAACTCTTTTCGGCCTCTACGAGGGCATCCCCCGTACGTCACGAGGCAATGGCTACAATCTTGTTATTCCAGATAGAATTACCATTTTTAAAAATCCACTCGAAGCCATGAGCTCAAGTCTTGCGGAGCTCATGGCTCGGACACGAAACACCGTCTGGCACGAAATCGCACATCACTACGGCCTTGGACATGACCGCATTCATGAATTAGAACGAAAAAAGTTCGCTAGCTCGTAGAACCAGATGACTTGCGATGGTGCACTGCTTTTGCAACAGCGCTTGTAACTGATTTGCCAGCCGCCGCATTGTCGCCAACTGCCTCGAAGGCGCGGAGAACTTCAAGTGGTATTGCAAAGATAACGGTGTTTGATTGATCGGAGCTCAGATCATTGAGTGTTGTCAGGGTGCGCAGATGGAGTGCCCCCGGAGTTTGCGCCAGCTTTACGGCCGCATCGGCGAGATTCTGTGATGCCTCAAGCTCACCTTGCGCCTTGGTGATAACCGAGCGACGCTCACGTTCTGCCTCAGCCTGCTTACCAATTACGCGTTTCATATCATTTGGCAATTCTACATTCTGAATATTTACGTCTGGCACATCAATCCCCCAAGGCTCAGTTGCCAGGTCAACTATCTGCTTAATCTCGTTTGAGATTGTGTCTCGTTGGCTCAACAACGTATCAAGCTCAACCTTACCAACGACATCGCGCAAGCTAGCTTGAGCGTACTGAGCGGTTGCCAAGCGGAAGTTTTGGACATCGAGGATAGCCTTGTTCGGATCCTTGACGCGGAAGTATACAACGGCATCAACGTTGATTGTCACGTTGTCCTTTGTAATCACTTCTTGACGAGGAATGTCCACGGTGGCCAATCGCATGTCTACCTTGTACATGCGGTCGATACCGAACGGAATAATAAAGCGAAAGCCAGGTTGCTTGGTTGAGCTGTACTTACCAAAACGAAGAATCACCCCTTGTTCATACTGGTTTACAATACGTACACCCGTTACAAAAACAATGAAGATGAAAATTATCAGAATTATTGGTATTG